>JAZRYO010000129.1:0-2155 GCA_045600785.1 Christensenellaceae bacterium
GAAAACGGAATAACCTTAAACGTTGCCACGAGTGCAATAGACAAAATTATTGAAGAAGGTTATGACGAAGTTTACGGTGCAAGACCGCTTAAAAGGGTAATTCAAAGAAAACTCGAAGACGTTTTGTCCGAAGGCATAATATCAGGTGATATAGTTCAAGGGGATAAGATAACGTTTTACGTTGACGACTCGGGTAAAATGACTTACGTAAAGGAATAAAATGGAAATAGGCGTATCTACCGCATCGCTTTTTATGCGTGCGTATAACGAAGATATAGTACAAATATTAGACGGACTCGACGCAAGAGTTATAGAAGTGTTTTTGGAGAGTTTTTCGGAATATGAAAACTCTTATGCGAACTTACTTAAAAGCCGTATGGGGAATTTGAAAGTTCACTCCCTTCACGTAGTCACTATGTCGTACGAAACCGAACTTTTCTCCAAAAACGAAAGGGCGTTTGACGATAACCGAAAGATTTTCGAAACGACTTTATCGTCGGGGCAAATTTTAGGTGCGGACTGTTATACTATGCACGGCAAAGCGAGAATAAGAAATTCGCCCATATACGACGATTTTGAATTTTTAACCGATAGATTTAATCTTCTATGCGATATTGCGAATAATTACGGAATTAAAATTTGTTTAGAGAACGTTGCGTGGGCGTACTATAATCGTCCCGATTATTTTAGGTATATAAAAGCAAATAACTTATTTGCGACCTTGGACGTAAAACAAGCACGAATAAGCGGATATTCGGCACAAGATTATATCGAAGATATGCAAGGAAAAATCAAAACCGTGCATTTGTCCGACGTTGACGATATGGGAAAAATACGATTGCCGTCGTTTGGTAATTACGATTTTGAAAGCCTTTTCAAGTCGCTTAAAGACAACGGATTTGACGGCGATATGCTTATAGAAGTTTATAAAGACGATTACAAAGATTACTCTGAAATCAAGAGAAGTTTAGAGTATCTTCGTGAATTAAAATACAAGATTTTTTAAGGAGAAAAAATGGCAAAAAGATTTCGTGATAAGACTTGGAAAGACTCGATGAAACTTCGTCTTGATTACAACAATATGATGGCAGACTTCGTTGGGGACGACGAAGGGTTTACAGAAAAAGAGCTCTTATCTTATAAAAGTCAAGCCCTTTCGGCTTTTGACAAAGTTAAAGAAAACAGGGGTAAAGGCTGGCTTGGTTGGACTGAACTTCCTTCAAATCAAAAAGATATAGTTGCCGACGTAAATGCTACGGCAAAACAAATAAGAAAAACGGCAAAAAATTTCGTCGTCTTGGGTATAGGCGGAAGCGCACTCGGACCTATAGCGGTTTTTCAAGCACTTTGCCACTTGCATTATAACGACCTTCCGAATAAGGTTAGAAAAGGACCTAAATTTTACGTTGAAGACAACGTTGATCCCGAAAGAATGAACGCCCTTTTAGACGTTATCAACGTAGAAGATACGGTATTTAACGTAATAACTAAAAGCGGTGCGACTTCCGAAACGATGACGCAATACTTGATTATCTACGATTTGTTAAAGAAGAAACTCGGAGATAAGGCAAAAGATAGAATAATTGCGACGACTTCCAAAAACGCAGGCAATTTAATTAAACTTGCAAAAAGCGAAGGGTTTAAGACTTTCTATATTCCCGACGGCGTAGGCGGAAGATTTTCCGAACTTTGTCCCGTAGGATTACTACCAGCCGCAGTTCTCGGAATAGATATAGCCGAAATGCTTGCAGGTGCGGAATATATGGATAAAATTTGTTCAAAAAGAGATTTTTGGAAAAATCCCGCACTCGTCAATGCGACGTTGCAATATCTCGCAATGAAGAAAGGCAAACACGTTTCGGTTATGATGCCGTATAGCGACGGACTTAAATATTTTGCCGACTGGTATTGTCAGATATGGGCTGAATCTCTCGGAAAGGCGGTTGATAAAGACGGAAATACCGTAAATGCAGGTCAAACACCCGTTAAATCGCTCGGCGTTACCGACCAACACAGTCAAGTTCAGTTATATACCGAAGGTCCTTTCGATAAAGTCGTAACTTTCATTGCCGTAGACGAATATAGAAAAGAAGTCGTTATTCCCGAAGGTTGTAAGGATATTCCAGACGTTCACTTCCTTTGCGGACACTCGATG
>JAZRYO010000130.1:0-4273 GCA_045600785.1 Christensenellaceae bacterium
GTATTTTTTATAACAACGCTTTGTTTTATAATAAAAAAATAAATATAATACACAAAAACTATTGACAAAATTTATATTTAATATATAATTATGTTAGCAGTCTAAAAGATAGAGTGCTAAAAAATTCATAGGAGACAAAAAATGAAAATTAAACCTTTATTCGACTACGTCGTAGTCGACGTGAATAATGAAAAGGAAACGACAAAAAGCGGATTTATTTTACCCGGCGCATCGCAAGATAAGGTTATCACGGCAAAAGTTGTTGCCGTAGGACTCGGCGGAAATTTATACGGAAAAGAATTAGAAATGCACGTAAAAGTAGGCGACACCGTACTTTTCCCTACCGACCTTGGAACTAAAATTAAATTAGACGACGAAGAAAAAACGATTATCCGTCAATCTGATATATTAGCAATAATTGAATAAGGAGACTTAAAATGGCAAAACAAATTTTATGTGGCGAAGAAGCGAGAAAAGCACTTGAAAAAGGCGTTAATACCTTAGCAGATACCGTAAAAATTACGTTAGGACCAAAAGGAAGAAACGTAGTACTCGAAAAGAAATACGGCGCACCGCTTATAACTAACGACGGCGTTACAATAGCAAAAGAAATTGAACTTCAAGACCCGTTTGAAAATATGGGCGCACAACTCGTTAAAGAAGTTTCGACCAAAACAAACGACGTTGCAGGCGACGGCACGACTACCGCAGTAGTTTTAGCGCAAGCAATGATTTTAGAAGGACTTAAAAACCTTGCGGCAGGAGCAAACCCTATCGTACTTAAAAAAGGCATACAAAAGGCAGTTGACGTCGCAGTTGATAAATTAAAAGCGATAAGTAAACCCGTAGAAGATAAACTTTCTATCGCACAAGTAGCGTCTATATCGGCAGGCGACGAAAAGATAGGCGAATTTATCTCCGAAGCAATGGACAAAGTCGGTAAAGACGGCGTTATAACCGTTCAAGAATCAAAGACTATGAAAACGGAACTTACTACCGTTGACGGTATGTCTTTCGACAGGGGTTATGCTTCTGCATATATGGTAACCGATACTGATAAAATGATAGCGGTTTACGATAATCCTTATATTTTAATTACCGATAAAAAGATTTCTTCTATTCAAGAAATATTACCGATTATCGAACCTTTGGCACAACAAGGACAAAAACTTTTAATAATTGCTGAAGACGTCGAAGGAGACGCTTTGGCTGCACTCGTCGTCAATAAATTAAAAGGCGTATTTAACTGCGTTGCGGTTAAAGCACCCGGATTTGGCGACAGAAGAAAAGCAATGCTTGAAGATATTGCAATTTTGACGGGCGGGCAAGTAATATCGAGTGAACTCGGTATCGAATTTAAGGACTTTTCTATGGAAATGTTAGGTCGTGCATCGCAAATTAAAGTTGACAAAGACAATACCGTTATCGTTGACGGCGCAGGTTCTTCCGATGCGATTATGCAAAGAATTCAATCGATAAAATCGCAAATTGCCGAAACGACTTCCGATTACGATAAAGAAAAATTACAAGAAAGACTTGCCAAACTTTCGGGCGGAGTTGCCGTTATCAACGTCGGCGCAGCAACCGAAGTTGAAATGAAGGAAAAGAAATTGAGAATAGAAGATGCTTTGGCAGCGACGAGAGCCGCAGTCGAAGAAGGAATCGTCCCCGGCGGTGGCACTGCACTACTTAAAGCAATTCCAGAACTTAATTCCTTAATTAATACTTTATCGGGCGACGAAAAGACCGGTGCAACCATTATTTTAAGGGCGATTGAAGAACCTCTTCGTCAAATATCCAAAAACGCAGGACTTGACGGTTCGGTAATTTTGAATACGGTTTTATCTTCGGATAAAGAAAATTTAGGATTTGACGCTTATAAAAACGAATACGTCGATATGGTAAAATCGGGAATTATAGACCCGACGAAAGTTACCCGTTCGGCACTTCAAAACGCAGCGTCTATCGCATCTACGCTTTTAACAACCGAAAGCATAGTCGCCGATATTCCCGAACCAAAAACAGAACAAGCAAATCCGCAAATGAACGGTATGTATTAAAATTTTAGCCCCCGAAAGTCAAACTTTCGGGGGCTACTTTTATTCTATATCAACCTTCTTGGCGTTTTTACCTACAATGGAAACGCATGGACTTGAAAAGTCGAACTTCTTAACGTAATCGTTAACTTCGCCGAAGGAAACCGAAGATATTGCCTTTAATTTTTCGTTAAAATCGTAAACACAATCGGTAAATAGTAAGTATTTGCCGTAAAGCATCATAATCGACGACGTACTTTCTTGTCCAAACGCAAGCGAACTTAAAATTATCGAACGACACCTTTCGACTTCGTCCTTTTTCACGCCTTCTTTTTTTAACGTATCTATAACCGACAAAATTCCGTCGTAAGCGTCTTTAACTTTATTTGAGTTAACTCCTGCATAAATTTCGAAACTTCCGCAGTCAAGATAACAAGACGGATAAGAATATACGGTATAGCAAAGCCCCAATTCTTCTCTAACTTTTTGGAAAAGTCGGCTACTCATACCCGCACCCAAAACGTTGTTTAAGAAATTTATTTTATCGACGTTTTTATCGTTGAATTTAACGCCGTCAAAAGAAATTCCCAAATGTACTTGTTCTATTTTTTTATCAAGTTTTAATATTTTGCCCTTATTTTGTTTAGAAACGTAGTCGGGTTTTTCAGAAGTTTTATCGTTTAATCCTACGAAATATTTTTCGACTAACCTTAACGCTTCATTAAAATTGATTTTACCCGCAAACGAAATAACGATATTATCAAGAGTATAAAATCTCCGCCTATAATCGTCGATAAAATTTTTATTAAAACTTTTAATATTCTTTTCAGGTCCTAAAATCGTTTTACCCAAACCGTCGTCGCCGAAATAAGCCTTTGAAAGCAAATCTAAACAAACATCTTCGGGCGTATCGGCCGACATATTTATTTCTTCTATTACCACACCTTTTTCTTTTTCGAGTTCGTCGCTTGGATAGGTCGAATTTATAAACATATCGGATAAAAGTTCAAAAGACCTTTCGAGTGCAAAAGTCGTACTTTTGACGTAATAACAGGTCATTTCTTTAGAAGTAAATGCGTTTACCTGCGAACCGACGTTGTCGAATTCTTCGGATAATTCTTTAGAATTAAATCTTTTCGTGCCCTTAAAAGTAGTATGTTCTATAAAATGGGATATTCCGTTATTCTCGTCGTCTTCGAGCCTACTACCCGCTTTTACAATAATTCCGGTAGAAACGGAGAAAACACCTTCCATTTCGTTTACGATAAGTTTAAGTCCGTTATCAAATTTTTTAACAGTCGTCATAAAAGTCCTATACATTCGGATACGGTTGTAGCCGTAAGTCCTAATTTTTCATAAGTTTTTAATATTTCGGGCAGAGCGTCGAGAGTGTGAGAGAAAGGGTGCATTAAAACTATATCTCCGCCCGTAATATTCTTCGTTGCCCTATTATACACCGTTTTTTTATTTTTGTCACGCCAATCGACAGTATCTTTACTCCACATTATCGTTTTATAACCGAGTTTTTCGGCAATTTGTAGCGTTTTAGACGAAAACGAACCCGACGGCGGAGCGAAAAGTACAGTCTTAAACCCTAAAACCGAAAATAGCAATTCTTCCGTAAGTTTAATTTCCTTTTCGTTATCAAAATCCGTTAATTTAGCGTGGTCTTTATGTAAATAACCGTGATTGCCTATTTCACAACCGCTTTCGTATATTTTTTTAACGGTATCGATGTTTCTGTTTGCCCAACAACCGCCTATAAAAAAAGTCGCCGTCATATTATATTTTTTAAGTACGTCAAGCATTTTTATAACGATATCTTCCCCTTCGTAAACGTTTATCGCAAGACCGACCTTTTTATCGCTTCTGTTTCCGTGATAATAAGGGGAATTACTTTCGTCCCCCGAAATTAAAAGAACGTCATTGTTTGAAAAGCACAATACTGATATTACTAAAATAATTACGGATAAAATACAAGCGGTAATAACGCTTACCGTTTTTTCACTTACTTTTTTCAAAAAAAAACAACTCCTAATTATATATATTACCGAAAAATTGTTTTATTATCTTTTTTATGCTATAATTAGGTTATGAAAACTGTTTGGCTTAAAAATAAAAAAGTAGTTTTATCCGGCGTGTCGTCGGGGATAGGCAAAGAAATTGCCAAAATATTGATTTTTAACTATAATTGTACCGTTTACGGCATTGCAAGAAACGAAGAAAAGGTTTTATCC
>JAZRYO010000131.1:0-1443 GCA_045600785.1 Christensenellaceae bacterium
TAGGAAACGCATTGACGACGACGGTAGATAATAAGCCTATAACTCAAGAACACCCCAATTACGTTTCTATAAACCTTGAAGAACTTAAAAAGGATACGGCGAAACAAAACGTATTTAAGACTTGGGATACTTCGTTCTGGAAGATAGTTGACGGACTTCCTATGCCGAAGAATTTGGTTAAAGACTAATACTTAACCTTGTCGGGCGTGCTGAAAGGCACGCCCGACATAAATAAGGAAATTTTGGAGAAATTATGAAAGAGATAAAATACGGAATTATCGGTGTCGGAAACGAAGGCAGTTATTACTGCCATTTATATAACGACGGACAATTACACAATGCAAAAATAGTCGCACTATGCGATATCAACCCTAAAAAACTCGAAAATGCGAAAGTCATTATGAAGGGTAAAAAAGTCAAATATTATACCGACTACAAAGAGATGATTGCGTCGGGAATTTGCGATGCGGTTATGGTTGTAACCCCACACTATTCTCACCCCGAAATTTCCGAATATTGCTTGAAAAAGGGAATACCCGTACTTTGCGATAAACCTGCGGGCGTTTACACCAAGCAAGTAAGAGAAATGAACGAAACGGCTAAAAAAAGCGGAACGGTTTTCGGTATGATGTTCAACCAAAGAACTAACTGTGTTTTCCGTAAAATGCGTGAAATGGTCGCAAGAGGTAAAATAGGCGAACTTCAAAGAGTGACGTGGATAATAACCGACTGGTACAGAACTCAAAGTTATTACGATTCGGGAAGTTGGCGTGCAACGTGGAAAGGCGAAGGCGGTGGCGTTTTGATAAATCAATGCCCCCATCAATTAGACCTTGTTCAATGGGTTGTCGGCAAAACGCCTATCGAAGTCAACGGATACTGCGAATACGGAAAATGGCACGACATCGAAGTCGAAGACGAAGTCACCGCATACTTTAAGTACGATAACGGCGCAACCGGAGTATTTATAACCACTACGGGCGAAACGCCGGGTACTAACCGTTTTGAAATTTGCGGGTCGAAAGGTAAAATCGTTTGCGAAAACAACAGCGAACTTAAATTTTACAAAAACGAAGCCGACGTTTTGGAATTTACAAAAACCGAAAAAGACGGATTCAAAAAGCCTAAATGCGATATATCTACCGTTAAAACCGACGGTAAGAATTTACAGCACGCAGGCATAATCGACAACTTCACGAACGCTTTGCTTGGCAAAGAAGAACTTTACGTTCAAGGTGAAGAAGGTATAAAGGGCGTCGAACTTATGAACGCTATCGAACTTTCGGGTTGGCTTAACGGAAAGACCGTTAAAATACCCGTCAACGAAAAGAAATACCTTAAAAAATTAAACGAGAAGCGCAAGACTTCGAGATATAAAGAAGTCGCCGACGACAAGGTTATGAACACGAGTAGTTCGTTCGGCGCAAACAACGTCAAAAAATG
>JAZRYO010000132.1:0-5080 GCA_045600785.1 Christensenellaceae bacterium
TATATTCTTTAACGTTCCTTGCAAGTTAGGAATAAATCCGTTGACCGTATAGAAACCGGAAACAAAATGTCCACGTCCGTCAACGGTGCCGTTAAATATAACTTCACTTCCGTTGTTACGCCATCTAGAATCTTTATTATATGTCTTCGTTAAAACGATATCGTTATCGAATACGATTTTAAGACTGTTAGATGCGGTCGCAGCATAATTGTCAATGTTGTACCAAGCGTCGAATTCTTCAGCAGTTCCGATTGCATAGTCAACGACTTCCAAAGTAATCGAATAGTGAACGAATTTCGTGTTGACGGAAATTTCTTCGTTATCGACAGCCGTAGCATTGTTGACCTTGGCAATACCGCCTTCTTTGGAAACGCCCGTTCCCGAAACGCTTTCAACTCCCGTCAATTCAACGAGGGTTTCAGTTCTGTTTCTACCTATTAACAACTTTTCGGTTGCTATAGCATTATATAAAGGATATACGTCTAAATCGGCGTCAATCGTGTACGTATCGAAATCAACTTCGTTGCCGTTTGCATCAACCCACTTGTTTGCAAACGAATATTCCCAAGACGAAGTTTTTTCAGCCAACATTCTAAGAAGGGGCACTTCTGCATTTTCACCTTCTTTAATCGCCAACTTTTTAAGTACGGTCTTTTGATCTCTATCGTAGAAAGTGACCATATGCGCTTGCGTAGGTTCACCTTGGACAGTTGCGCTACCAGTGTAGAATATTTCTTTGCCACTACCCGAAACTTTTTCGAACTCTTGGGCAGTTTGCGCAACGATAGGAGCATCTTGCGTTCCGAACCATTCGTACGCTGCAAGATTGTCGATTATTTTGTCGTAATCGTGCTTGGAATCTAAATATGCCGAGTTTAAGGTAGCATATAAGTTATTCTTCGCAAGATTATCCGTATATTCGACGTCGCCCGACGAAGTGTTTAACAAACAAGCAACACAAGAAAAGTCGAGTTTTCTATTTTCTGCCAAGACGTTACCCAATACGCCGTTAGCATACCAATAATCATCGCCATCAAGGTCATTATAAATCTTGTTCTCATCGACTTTGACAAGGATTTTTTGAGTCATACTCATATAATCGCCGTCAACCTTCGCTTTCATAAGATACGTAGGTGCAATTATGAAGTATAATTCTTCACCCGCATCAATTCTTACTTTGGTTTCGTCGCCCATTCTTACTCTGAAACGCAAACCGCCTTCGTCGGTTAATCTAACCGAAGTGCCGTCTACCATTTCGAATAAGTAAGCGTCGTAATCCGAAGCAATAGCCTTTTTCGGAGCAACCGATACACCGAGCATTGCAAAGCAAATGCTAAACGCAACGATAAGCGCCGAAATTAAACAAAACTTCTTTGATTTGTTCATTTCCCTTCTCCTTAATTACCTAAATTCCAACTGCTGTCGCTTCCGATATTGTCTCTTTCGTTAATCGATTCGGTCAAAACGTCTTCGACTTCGAAAGCAACGATTTGAATTTTTGGTTCTTCATAAAAATTTTTCATACTTTTCTCCTTGAAAATTTTTATCTTTTTTTATTACAATCCGGACGGTGGGTATTCGTCCGAGTATTGACTGACTTTATATTTTGCCGTTAAAATAATATCTTCAACTATAGGGGTTTCGAAATCAAACGGCGTATTTCCCAAGTACCAGCCCAAGAAAACGTACTCTTCCGTTTTCGTACTCGGCTTTTGAGGGTTTTGCGGTTTTACCGCCTTGCAACCTTCTTCTACTTGTTGACTTTCAATTTCTCCGCCACCGTCGGTGTTAAAACTTACCGTATAGGTCTTAACGCTTTCCGAAAAAATCGTGCTTTCAATCTCACCTTCTTCCGTTTTTACCGAATTGTCAAACGCAAAATCACAACCCGATACCAAAAAAATTCCTATACACGCCGTAAAAATTATAAATAAATCGATTGTTTTTTTGAATAACCTTCTCATACCCAAAACCTAAAAAATTACAGCAAAAACAAGGGATTTTATTAAAATTTCCCTTGAAAACTGTGCAAATGTACCAATATTTTAGTACAAAAATTATACAAGAAAAATTTTGGTATGTCAACACTTTTTACTGAATTTTGTGGTAAATTATATAATAAAATTTTATTCGACTTATGGATAACAGAATTAAAGAACTTCGTGAAGAATTAAATATTAGGCAAATCGACCTATCAAAAGCGACGGGTATCGACCAAAGAACTATTTCAAATTACGAAACGGGAAAAACTTCTCCCGACGCTTTCGCTTTAATCAAATTCGCCGACTTTTTTAACGTTTCGGTAGATTATTTACTTAAAAGGACGGACGACGTTGAATTTACGCCGAGAAAAATTATCCCAAAAGAAAAAAGAATAACCGAACTTATAGATAAAATACAGTTCGACCTTGACAAGATTAAAAACTTATGCAAATAAAAAAGGCTTGCTTTCCGTTTTTGGAAAGCAAGCCGAACGTTTACGTTTTATAAATATTTTTTCAAGTCTTCAACCCTATCGAGTCTTTCCCACGGAAATTCGCTTCTTCCGAAGTGTCCGTAAGACGCAGTCTTTTTGTAAATGGGCTTTTGAAGGTCGAGAGTTTTGATAATCGAATACGGTCTTAAATCAAATTCCTTTTTGATTATCTCGACGATTTCTTCGTCGGAAAGTTTACCCGTTCCTTTTGTATTTACGAAAAGAGATACGGGGGACGCAACGCCTATTGCGTATGCAACTTCCAAAGTACATTCGTCGGCAAGCCCGCTTGCAACGATGTTTTTACAAATGTATCTCGCCATATAGGCTGCACTTCTATCGACTTTCGTCGGGTCTTTCCCAGAGAACGCCCCACCACCGTGCGGACAACTTCCGCCGTAAGTATCGACGATTATTTTTCTTCCCGTAAGTCCGCTGTCACCGTGCGGTCCGCCTATCTCGAATCTACCCGTCGGGTTAATGAAATACTTGGTGTTTTTATCTATGAGATTTTTGGGAAGACAAGCGAGTATAACGTGATTTAAGACGTCTTTTCGAAGTTTTTCGGTAGATACCGCTTCGCTGTGTTGAGTGGAAACGACGACGGTATCTATTCTCTTTACTTTGCCGTTTTCGTACTCTACCGTCACTTGACTTTTTCCGTCGGGACGAAGGTAGTCGAGTTCACCCGATTTTCTGACTTCGGAAAGTTTTTTGGTGAGTTTATGCGCAAGAGTAATTGCCATAGGCATATATTCTTCGGTTTCGTTTGTCGCATAGCCGAACATCATACCTTGGTCGCCTGCACCGAACTTGTCGGCTTCGTCGCCCGTCAATTTATGTTCTTGCGAACTGTCGACTCCGAGTGCTATATCCGCACTTTGTTCGTGGATAGAAGTAAGCACCGAACAGGTGTCGCAATCGAATCCGTATTTTGCCCTGTCGTAGCCTATCTCTCTTATCGTCTCCCTTACGATTGACGGTATATCGACGTAGCATTCAGTCGAAATTTCGCCAATGACGAGAACGAGTCCCGTCGTCGTCGAAGTTTCGCACGCAACCCTTGCGTTTGAGTCTTTTTCTAAAATGGCGTCGAGTACTGCGTCGGAAATTTGGTCGCATATCTTATCGGGATGACCTTCCGTTACGCTTTCACTTGTGAAAAATTTGTTCATAATTGTCCTTCCGTTTGCGGTTTTATTTGTGGTCAATCGCTAAACGATTAGATTATATACTTTCTTAAAACGTTTGTCAATTTTTATTAAGCGTGATAAAATAGTAAGGTAAAAATTTTTTTTGGAAAAACTATGAACGCTTGTAATTTATGCCCCGTAAACTGCAATAAAGACAGGACTTCGTCGGTCGGCAGATGCGGTGAAAAAAACAAAATGCGCATTGCGAAATTTTATCCGCATATGTTCGAAGAACCCGTTTTAAGCGGTACGAAAGGCTCGGGAACTATATTTTTTTGCGGGTGCAATCTAAAATGCGTTTTTTGTCAAAACTATACTCTTTCCCGTTCGGAAACAGGCAAAGAGATAACCCCGTCCGAACTTGCCGATATTTTCAGACGTTTAGAAGATACGGGCGTTCATAATATCAATCTCGTTACCCCGACGCACTTTACCGACGAGATAGTAAAAGCTTTTCGAATTTACCGTCCGAAAATCCCCGTGGTTTACAACACTTCGTCGTACGAAAAAGTCGAAACACTTAAAAAAATAGACGAGTTTATCGACGTATACCTGCCCGATTTGAAATTTTACTCGCCCGAACTCTCAAAAAGATATACGGGACTTACCGACTATTTTTCGGTCGCAACGAAGGCGATAGATTTTATGATAAATTCCAAAAAAACGGTAATCGGCGAAGACGGACTGCTAAAATCAGGCGTTATAGTTCGGCATATGATTATGCCACTCGGAACGGTTGACAGCAAGAAGATTTTAGAATGGTTTGCATCACATAAAACCGACGGGACTTACCTTTCCTTAATGGCACAGTACACCCCGTTCGGCGACTTCCAAAAATACGACGAACTTAAAAGAAAAATAACTAAACAAGAATACGATAGGGTTTATGAATATATGTTATCACTCAGTATAGAAAACTATTTTATTCAAGAAAGAAAATCCGCCGAAGAAAGTTTTATTCCGAAGTGGGATTATTAAATAAATTGCGTTTAGAAAATGCGCCCCGGAAGGCAACCTTTCGGGGCGCATATATTTTATTTGACAAAATATTCAAGTCCTTCTTTATATCCCAAAAAGCCTTTGCCGACGATAACTTTTTTGGCGATAAGCGATATATACGAAAACCTTCTGAAATCTTCTCGACTTCCTATATCCGAGATATGCACTTCGACGGTCGGGATATTTACCGACTTAATCGCATCTAAAATCGCAACGCTCGTGTGAGTGTATCCGCCCGCATTTATAAGTAGTCCGTCGAACTTTTTATACGCCTTTTGTATCCGTCCTACGATTTTCCCTTCTTCGTTGGACTGAAAAAGTTTGACCTTTAACCTTAATTCTTTCGCCGACGATTTTATATATTTTTTAAGAAAACCGTAATTTTCTTGTCCGTAGATTTTCGGTTCTCTGA
>JAZRYO010000133.1:0-2636 GCA_045600785.1 Christensenellaceae bacterium
TGCCTTTTTCAAGGAATATTACGGATATTTTTTGCTGACGGCGTTTACAGTTTGTCTATTTTTAATAAGCGGAATATATTTTAAGATTTGGCCGTTTGGAAGTACCGTAATTGCCTATTACGATTTCTACGCCCAAATTGCCCCGTTTACCGAATATATCTTTAATATGTTAAGCGGAAAGGACGCCATTTTTCACACCTTTTCAATCGGCGGTGGTATGGATATGTTCGGCAGTTTAGCATACTGCGTCGTAAGTCCTTTCACTTTCGTATTTTTGCTTTTCGGACGTGGTATGGTACACAAGGCGGTTTATTTCGTTTTGCCCCTTAAACTTATTTGCGTGTCGCTTTCCGCCCATCATTTTGCGAGAAAACGTTTTAAGGAATTGCCGGAATTTTTCCGTGCGGTGCTTTCTCTCCTTTACGCATACTCGGGATATACCGTCGTTGCAAACACCTATATTAACTGGCTTGATATAATGATATATTTGCCGTTTGTCGTTTCGGGTTTTATCGACCTTAAACAAGGCAAGGGCTTTATAAAATTCGGAGTGTTTTTAGCACTCACGATTTACGCAAGTTTTTCGATTTCGTGTTTTTCGTATTTTACGATTTTTCCCGTTTTAATCGCTTATAGCCTTATATTTATTAAAAAGGACGAGAAAAACGGCACGATACGGGATATATGTTTCGGATTTTTATTATCTATCGTTTTATCCCTTCCTATTCTTCTTCCGTCGTTTATGGCATACTCTAAAGGCGCAAGGGGAACGGGACTGTTTGATAAGTTAAACGAAGTTTCTTCTTTAAGTGGGAAACCGCTAACCGACGAACTTTTGCGTCCGCTATATAGAAAATTTTCTTACGTTCTTTGCGACGGCGTGTTTATCTTTTTAAGTATATATTATTTGTTTTCTTGCAAGGACAAAAAAGAAAGGTCGTTTATGATAATAACGGCGACGCTTTTGTTAATTCCTTGCGTGTTCGACGGTAGTATGCTACTTTTGAACTTCGGTTCTTATTACAGTTATTCTTACCGTTTCGGTTTTTTGCTTTCGTTTTTCGGGTTTTATTATTCCTTAAAAGCCTTAACGAAAGTTTATAATAGCGACGGAAAGAAAAACACCGCCAAAGATAATTCGGCGGTCGGGCTTATCGTTTCGAGCGTCTTAACTTGCATATACTTAATCGTTTGTTTCTTTTTATTCAAAGGACTGTTAAACGGTAAATTAGCGAAAAGTGGGTTTATAACTTCGTTAAACGACAAGTTTTCGTATTCGGGCGATAACGAAATATTCAAAAACACCCTTCACAACTTCGCCGATTCGACGGGCGGACTTGAAATGACTGTCGTTATATTCGTTCTAACCGTTATCGCTTTAACCGTTTTTGCTTTACTGATTAAATTTAAGGTGGCACTTCTTAAAGACGTTTCTGTTTTTATGGTAGTTATATCTATAATATCGTCGGGTATGATAGGGGCGACAATGATAAAGGGCGACTGTTTCGGTGCGTCGAACAGACTTAACGAATATAGAGAAATGGTGCAAGAGTTAGACGAAAAAGACGACGAGTATTATAGACTTAAAAGTTATGGATACGGAACGTACGTTTCGTCAAATGCGTCGATAACTTGTAATTTCCAAAGTTTTTCGCTTTTCACGTCTATGGCGGATAAGAAAAACATACAAGGTATTAGAAAACTCGGCTACGGCGGAAACGACGATAACAGCGTTAGGACGACGGGCGGAAGTATTTTCTCCGACGCTTTGACGGGATATAAATACGTCGTGTTTAGAAAAGGAGAAGTCGAAGACGCCGAAAGTTTTTATATAGAAACGGATATAAAAGCAGGGGACTTTATCGTGTACGAAAATCCCTTGGTACTCCCCGTTTGTTTAATAGTAAATTCATCAACGCTTGATTTTTCGGACGAAGACGACGCACTTCAATATATCTATAAGTTTTTAGGTGGCATGGACGAGTTTTACAACGACGAAGAAACGGTAAGGGCGTTAAAAGAAGACGTTTTAGATAGAGAAGTCAAATTCACGCTTTCAAAGGGCAAGATAGAAACCGAGAAGTTTACCGCAAGTAGCGGTCAGTATCTTTATCTTAATTTTACCGACCTTGACGGCTATACGGTCAAGGTAAACGGAAAAGAAAAAGAGTTTATCAAAAATTCTATGGACTTTATGATTATAGAACTCGACGAAGGGGAAAACGTCGTCGAAATCACTTATAAAAGTCCGTATATAAAATTTATTTTGATAGGTATTGTTTTAGCGTTGGTGTTTGCGACTTTGATTATACTTTTTCAAAAGACGAAATTATATAAAAATTCGGCGACGATTATATCCGTTCTTGCGATAGTTTTAGCGCTTTTATTAGTCGGATTTTTCTTCGTTTTCCCGACGGTGAAAGACCTTTTGAAATTCTTCGTAAATTACGCTAAAAAATTATAAGTTTTTGTTTCACGAATTGCATAAAATTACGAGTTTTCCACAAAACCGTAAATTCCTTTATTTGCCAACGAAAATAAGGTTATTAACCTAAAAATTGTGGATAAGTCCCTAAAAAATGTGTATAAAACCGCGTTTTTTATCGACTTATCCACAATTTCTATTCATAAGAAAA
>JAZRYO010000134.1:0-2119 GCA_045600785.1 Christensenellaceae bacterium
TTCGTATTCATTGAACCGCCGTATTGAATTCTCGTCTTTTCCGCAATGGTCTTGTGGAATTTTTTAGCAAGCACTTTTCTTATAAATCCGATAGTTTCGTTAGCGTCTTTACTCGTTGCGGTCTTACCCGTTCCGATAGCCCAAACGGGTTCGTACGCTATTGCGATTTTATCAAAGTCTTTCGACTTAAATCCCTTTAAGCCTTCGACGATTTGTCTTTCCAAAACTTTTTCGGTTAAACCGCTTTCTCTTTCTTGTTCGGTTTCGCCTACGCAAACGATAGGTTTGAGTTTATAATTAAGCGCAGCGGCAACTCTTTTATTTACGGTTTCGTCGGTTTCGCCGAAGTATTGTCTTCTTTCGCTATGACCGATAATAACGTAATCGACCTTTAATTCTTTAAGCATTTCAGCCGAAATTTCTCCGGTGAACGCACCTTTTTCAGCCCAGTGAACGTTCTCTGCGCCTATCTTAATATTAGTACCCTTCGCAGCCTTTTTAGCCGTTTGTATATTAGTAAAAGGAACGCATAAAACTACGTCGCAGTCAGCGTCTTTAACCAAAGGAGCAAGAGATGTAATCATCTCTTTGGTCTCCTTCATAGTCTTATTCATTTTCCAGTTTCCAGCAATAATAGGTGTTCTCATTTTTTTATCTCCGAAATTATTTATTGTTTAAGCATTCGATACCGGGCAATTTCTTTCCTTCGAAAAGTTCCAAAGAAGCACCGCCACCGGTAGAAATGTGAGTCATCTTGTCGGCATAACCGAGTTGTGCTACCGCCGCTGCGGAATCGCCACCGCCGATAATCGTCGTTGCACCTTCGCAAGAAGCCATAGCGTTTGCGATTGCGTTAGTTCCTTCGGCAAGGGTGGGATTTTCGAACACTCCCATAGGTCCGTTCCAAATAATCGTCTTTGCACCTTGAAGTGCGTCGGCGTAAAGTTTACGGGTTTTAGGTCCGATATCACAAGATTCCATATCGGGTGCAAAATCTCCTACGTCGTGAACGAAAGTATCTATTTTAGCGTCGATAGGATCGGGGAAAGCCTTTACTTGTACTCCGTCGATAGGAAGAAGTAATTTCTTACCCGTGGACTTTGCCTTTTCCATCATTTCTTTACAATAATCGAGCTTGGTATCGTCAACGAGTGAAGTTCCTACTTCAAAGCCTTGTGCCTTTAAGAAGGTGTAAGCCATACCGCCACCGATAATCAAAGTATCGCATTTTTCCAAAAGGTTGGAAATAACGTTTAATTTATCCGCAACCTTTGCACCGCCGAGTATTGCGACGAAAGGTCTTACGGGGTGTTCCAAAGCGTCAGCCATAACCGATAATTCTTTTTCGATTAAAAATCCGCAAACGGCGGTCTTAACGAATCCGTATTCTACAATCGCTGCGGTTGAAGCGTGCGAACGGTGTGCCGTTCCGAAAGCGTCGTTAACGTAAACGTCGCAAAAATCGGCAAGTTTTTTGGTAAATTCTTCATCTCTGCCTTCTTCACCGGCATCAAAACGGAGATTTTCCAAAAGTACGCATTCTCCTTCTTTCAACGCAGAAACCTTTGCCTTTGCGTCGTCCCCTACTATGTCGGTAGCAAAAGCGACTTTCCCGCCCAAAAGTTCGTTAAGTCTTTTAGCGACGGGGGCAAGAGTTAACTTTTTAGCATCGTCAACGAGTGCCTTATTTATAAGTTCTTGCTTTTTAGCAGGTCTTTCGTTCTCGGGAAGAGCGTCTAAAACCTTCTTTTCTTTCTTGTTTAAGTCAAATCCTTTGGTAAAAATGTTATGAGGTTTACCCATATGCGAACATAAAATAACCTTTGCACCGTGTTCCATCAAATATTTAATGGTGGGAAGCGCACCGGAAATTCTATTCTCGTCGGTAATAACTCCGTCCTTCATAGGAACGTTGAAATCACATCTTACGAGACATCTTTTGCCTTTTACTTCAATGTCTTTAACTGATTTTTTATTCATAAATAACTCCTTCAAAAAATTTTTAAGTCCAACGGATATTTTATACCTTTACTCCCCTTTTGTCAATTAAACTACGTTTAATTTCGAAAATAAAAAGGCATTTTATATCATTTTTTGGCTGACGACGAATATTTATTCA
>JAZRYO010000135.1:0-3582 GCA_045600785.1 Christensenellaceae bacterium
GTTAAAAATCTTTTGCCCGACGCAAAAATTACGGTTGCACACGGTCAAATGGATAAAAAGGCTTTGGAAGACGGTGCTATGAGTTTCTATCAAGGCAAGTACGACGTTTTGATTGCGACTACAATTATTGAAAACGGTATTGATTTGCCTAGGGCAAATACTTTAATAGTTATCGACGCCGATAAACTCGGACTTTCGACTTTGTATCAATTAAAGGGTAGAGTCGGTCGTAGCAATTTACTCGCTCACGCTTATTTCACTTTCAAAAAAGATAAAGTTATAAGTGAACCCGCCTATAAACGTCTTTCTGCGCTTATGGAATTTTCGGATATGGGTAGCGGATATAAAATCGCACTTCGAGATTTGGAGATAAGAGGTGCAGGGAACGTGCTTGGAAAAGAACAGCACGGTCATATGGATAAGATAGGCTACGAACTTTACAGTAAATTACTGAAAGAAACTTTAGAAGATATAGAACTCGATGAAGATATAGAACTCGACGTTAAAATGGACGCCTATATCCCCGAAGATTATATGTCTTCATCGCCGTCGAGAATGGACGCTTATAAACAAATTGCCGAAATAAGCGGTCCTTCGGATAGACAAAGAATCGTATCGTCTATGGAAGAAAATTACGGATTTTTACCCGTGCAGGTCGAAAATTTGATTTTAATTGCTGAACTTAAAACGCTCTGTAAAAAACACGGTGGTATAAAACTTTCGGTATCGGACAAGTTCGGTTCGGTTGCGCTTAAAAATCTCGATTGCTTGAATAAATACGGATTTTTGGACGAAATCGAAAAAAACAAAGATAAAATTTCACTTCGGTTTTTGACCTGTCCCGAACTCGTTTTTACCGTTCAGGGCGGAAAATCAAAAGACATTGCAAGTTTTATGAGAGATTTTTTCTTTAAATTAGAAAAAGTTGTCTAAATTTTAGTTAAATACCTTGATTTTATATAATTTATTTAGTATAATATTAAACATAGTGAGAAAAAATGCTCAAAATTTATATAGGAGAGTCCTATGAAAAAGATTTTACTTAAAATTATTACTGCTTTAACACTCGTCGGCGTACTCGTTTTTTCGGCAGTCGGTTGCGACCTTGTCGAAGTAAACGTCGATAGAGACATGCAACAAATCGTTGCCACCGTTAAAAACGTTGACGGCTACGATACTACTACGTCAATCACCAAACGTGATTTACTTTCCGCATATAGAACCTACGGTTATTTATACGAATACTACTACGGTATGAGTACTGCGGAAATATACGATATGCTTATAGATAATTTAATTACCAACGCTATCGTTGTCCAAAAGGCTAAAAAAGACTTGGCAGACGGCGACGTTGCGGAGTATAGCGTACAAGAACTCGACGCCGTTTTAGACGAATTAAAGGGCGACGGCACGAATTACAATTATCTTTGCCTTTTAGCGTCTGACGACGATATAGCAAAATTCGATAGCGACAATGCAAAAGCGATTAAAAAGGGCGACCTTAAAAAAGGTTCGGCTTCATATCGTTCAAAACTTGCAGATTACGTTTATACGAAATATCACGGAAAAGATATTAAGGCAACCGATTCGCCTTTCAGATTTGTAGATTCAAGCGATATTTATTCTGCGCTTTTATCTTCTATCGAAGGAATCAATTCGTATATCGATTCGGCTTTGGAAATCGAAGAAGACGAAGCACCCGAAGTTGAAAATATTTCGGTAAATGCAAGAGCAGTTCCTACGAAGGAAGAAGACGAAGAAAAAGATATTACTACTATCGACGAAGTAAGAGAAACAAAGATTTTGGAAAATGCCGAAGATAAACGTGGTATTGCAAAAGTTCTTAAAAATTTCAAGAAGAACAGTTTAATCGACGAAGACGAAGTTAATTTCGTCAACGGATACGACGACGTTTCGGTATTGTTTGTTTCGTATTTCAGAAAGACCGTTTTATCTACTATCGAAAGTTCTCTCGTTTCTAAATACGAAGAAGCATTGAAAGAGAAAAATAAGAATAGCATTAAAGAAAATAAAGAAGCGCTTTGGAACGAATACTGTCAACTTAAAAACGCACAAAAGAATAAATTCGTCGGCGACGTAGGTTCTTTGGAAACCGCACTCGGCAACGTTTCTGACAGTTCGTTCGTCGTTTACAATTCGGGATACGGATACGGATACGTTTCGCACTTCCTTATACCGTTCACTTCCGAGCAATTAAGTGAAGTCAACGCATTTTTGGAAGATAAGACTTTAACTCAAACTCAAATCGACGAGTATTTACTTGAAATGGGTAAGAAAGTTATCGCTTACGATTTAAGAGACAGTTGGGTTAGAGCGGACTACGGCGTTTACAATAACGACGGAACGTTTACTTTCGATAATAAATATTTATATACTTACGACGATAACGGCACGGAAAAGGTTTTAGGTGAAGAACTTGCGACCTTTAACGGAACGATAGGTAGAGCAACCGTTTCTAAAACTACGGAAGACGAGAAGGAAGTTTATAAATTCAATTACTTCGACGTAGTTGCAAATCCCGTTAAGTACGAGGACTTCTGTGCGCTTGTCGATAGAGTTTTGGGAACGAGTGGATTTGCAGTCGGTCAAGAAGGAACGTTAGACGATACCGACGACGTTATTAAGACTTTTGAAAATCTTAAATTCGCATACAGTACCGATACGGGAAACTTAAATAAGTATTTCGGATATCTTTATTCGCCTATTACTTCTTCGACTCAATACGTTTCGGCTTTCTACGATGCGGCAAAAGAAGTAGTCGAGAAGACTTTCGAAGCAAGAGATGACGACGGTATCGACGATAATCCCGACAAGTTATTCTACAAGGTTGTCGTTTCCAAGGAATACGGTCTTGAAATCGTTCTTTGTACTGAAATCGAAGGTTATTGTGATTACACCGAAACCGAGTTTTACGACGCTTTAGAAGACGAAAACAGCGTCGCATATAAGTTTATGACTGCGGTTTGTGATAAGGTTAACAGTATTAACATTTCTAATATTTCTACGGGCTTGTTTAATACTTATAATAATTCTTCTTATGTAACCAAGTACGAAAAGACTTACGTTGACCTTTTAGGTTAAAAAAATAAGGCGTTTGCAATTTGCAAACGCTTTTTAATTTATAAAAAAGCAAGCCGATTAAGGCTTGCTTTTTTGGTGCTGGAGATCGGACTTGAACCGATATGGTATTGCTACCGAGGGATTTTAAGTCCCTTGCGTCTGCCTATTCCGCCACTTCAGCAAATTTTACTTCGTTATTATATCATTAAGGTTTTTTATTGTCAAGCAAAATCACGGAGTTTTAACTTCTTTTTTGGTATAACATATTATATATATAGAGTGTTTTCGAAAAATAAGATAAATATAAAAGTAATAAAAGGGTATGATTTAGGACATAAATAAATAATTGAAAATTTTATAAAAAAACTTAAAAAAAATGTTGTTTTTTGCTTGACAAGGATAAAGGGGATATGGTAAGATAGGTAGGCTATCGATTGATAGCAGGCGAACGGTGGTTCGCCAAAGCAGATTAAAAATTGAATAGAAGGAAATGAATTGAAA
>JAZRYO010000136.1:0-6193 GCA_045600785.1 Christensenellaceae bacterium
CGTTAAAAAAGTTCATAAAGAAGGAAAGACGGTGGACGAACTTTTTAGGGAGGCGTTCAGATGTCGGTAAAAATTTTTAAGCACGAATTTTTAAGAATATTTAGAGCGGTTAGAACGCTACTTATATTATCGGTCTTGGGTGCAGTCGGGTTCGGACTTATTTGCGACCTACTTAAAATAAGCGATGCAAGGCTATTGACAAACTTTTTCAGCATAGCGTATTCGCTGTCCGAATTTGTATTGAGTGTGTTCACGATTGTGTCGATAATCGCTATATACAGGACTTTTTATAGGGCGATAGCGACCGACGAAGCGTACTTAACGTTTACGTTGCCCGCAAAAATGAAGTCGCAAATTTCGGGTAGATATTTTGCGATACTTCTTTGGACTGTTATTTGTATATTAGTCGGTGCGTTGTCAACCGTAATTTTCGAGACCCTATGTCCCGTTGAAAATTTAATAGCCGATTCGGGAAACCTTTTCGATTTTCAAGGTCTTAATTTTTCGGCGGTAATGATGATAATCGAAATAATTTTAATCGCTGTTTTTTCGTTTACGTCGGGAGTTATGCAAATTATGTTTGCGATAATACTCGGAAGTGCGATAGCCAAAAAGCACAAAGAAGGGGTTGCCGTCGGCATACTCGTTTTACTCGGCTTTATCGAAGGCTTTTTGATAACTTTCGGTATAGTATTTTTCGTTATTCTCGGCATTGAAAATTATTCCGAAGCGTACGTCCATATAGTCCTTTCGATAAGTGCCGTCGTGGTCGCTTTGGCGGGGATATTGTTTGCGGTGCTTTCAAATTACATTTTATCTAAAAGGTTAAACGTCGAATAATGAAACTTGAAATGGAACTCGTGCCGGACAGTTGTTGGTACAGTAATTTAAGGAGCATATTAAAACCTAAAATGTGGGACGTCGTGAGAAAGACGGCGTATGCGGAAGCGAACGGCAAATGTATGATTTGCGGTCGCAAAGTCAAACGTTTGGAAGCGCACGAAAAGTGGTCGTACGACGAAGAAAACAAAGTGCAAAAATTAGAAGAAGTAATCGCCGTTTGCCACCTTTGTCATAGCGTAATCCATATCGGCAGAACTCAACTTTTAGGGGACGAAGAACTTGCGATAAATCACTTTTTAAGGGTAAATAAATGCACTTATCCCGACTATATAAAGGCACTTAAAAAGGCGAACGAAGACCACGCAAGGCGAAACAAAATTCCCGAGTGGTCGCTTAATTTGGAGTACTTAAATAGATATACGAAATAAATGAATGATTTTATTGTTCATTAAGTAATCTTGCATTAAATTGCAAAATATCAAGATTAATATTTTTTATTGATATAGTGCTTTATTTTGTTGACAATTTATTAAATGTTTGTATATAATACGAGCATACAAGGGGAATAGAGATGAAAAAAATAAAAAAATTATTAAAACATATTTACAAAAAAATTTTTGATAAAAAAATTGTTTTTTTAAAGCCGTGTTCTAAAGTGTTGTCAAAGGATTCACAGCTTTTGGTTAAAAATCATTTACGTTTTAATCTTGATTATGGCAAGACAAGAACGGCAAAGAATAAAAATGCCGGGGTTTTTGTTTTGGAACGTGAAGCAAAAATGGAGGTCGGTAGTTTTGATTTTATGGCAGGATGCCGAGTTGTTGTCAACAAAAATGCTGTCTTAACAATTGGCAGTGGCTATATGAATTATAATAGCATAATAGAGTGCTTTAATAAAATTGAGATAGGAGAAAATTGTTTTATTTCCGAACAGGTTTATATTAGAGATAATGATGGACATTCGATTAAGCGAGATGGATATCAATCTTCCATGCCGATAAAAATCGGAAATCATGTATGGGTCGGAGTTAGAGCCACAATTTTAAAGGGTGTTACAATAGGAGACGGCGCAATTATTGCGGCAGGTTCTATAGTAAATAGAGACGTTCCTTCAAGGACTTTGGTTGCCGGCAATCCGGCAAGAGTTGTTAGAACTGATGTTGAATGGGTCTAAGTAATAATCATTAATGGTGTCGTTGGTTGTTAACGACACTTTCTATATAACGTAATATTGTATAAAAATTTTTCTTTGTGGGGATAATTAGAGCAAGGAGGGAATTATGCAACCTAAACTTACTCAAAAAGAAGTAGAAATTATCTCGGACTTATTGACGCTTGAAGAAAACGTTTGTAAAAAAGCAAGACTCTATTCCGAAACGCTTACCGATATGCAAATAGCGGGGCAATTCAAAACCGTTGCGGGAAACAGCGCAAAAAGGTACGCCGAACTTCTCGGCTTGTTAAATTAAAGGGGGAATAATATGATGAAGGAAAAAATGCTTAACGAAAAGGACAGTTTAACCGATATTTTAACTGCCGAGAAAGGACTTATGAAAACCTACGGAACTGCGCTTACCGAGTCGGTCGGTACGGACGTTAGAAAAACGCTTAAAAATCACTTTTCGGAACTCACCGAAGAACAATACAAGATTTTCAAGGTAATGCAAAAGGCAGGGTACTATACGCCTGCCCCTGCGAACAAGTCGGTTATCGACCAAAAAATCGACAGTTGTTCAAAAGTCTTAAAAGAAATGAAAGCCTAATCGCTTTTCTGATAGCGACAAGTTTCGTATATAGAAAACAAAAACAATACCGAGGCTTGATTGCAAGACTTCGGGCTGTTTTTATAAATACTTAAACTAAACTTATAAAATACGCAAAATTCAAATAATTTTCGAAAAAAAGCAAAAAACGGTTGACAATAACGAAAAATTGTTATATGGTAATTAAAAAGACAAATAGAGGCGCAGTTCTTATGACAAGCGTGGAACGGGTTAAAACCCCACGTGGTAAAGGAAGCACTGCCGAAGAGAACGGAAAACCCAAAGTCCGTTTATCTGGGTGCAAAGGGAATACCTTTGCAACTGTCGTAGATTTTTATCTACGTTGAGCTATTGGATATCAGGATTATTTTTGTCACGGTATTTGATAGACCGTGGCTTTTTTATTACAAAACAAAAGGAAAGGTACAAAAAATGACAAACGAAAAGAAAAAGTTTTTTACTCCCAAAACGGTTGCTTTAATCGTTTCCGCAGTTATCATACTTGCGCTTTTGATTATTGCACCGTCAACGAGCGACGTCGTCGGGACGTTTTGGGCGCTACTTCCCCCTATTATCGCAATAGGGCTTGCACTTATAACGAAAGAAGTCTTTTCTTCTTTATTTATGGGCATACTGTCGGGCGCTATACTTGCGGCGAAGTGGTCGCCTGCGGAAATCGTAAACAATGCGGTAAACACGGGACTAATACAAGCGGTCGAAGGCAATGCGGGAATTTTCATATTTTTAGTCGAACTCGGCATTTTAGTCTGCCTTGTCAACAAAGCGGGCGGAAGTCGTGCTTTTGGCGAGTGGGCGCAAGTTCACGTTAAGACGAAAGTGGGTGCGGCACTTTGCACCTTTGCACTCGGCGTACTTATCTTTATCGACGATTATTTTAACTGTTTAACCGTCGGTTCGGTTATGCGTCCCGTAACGGACAAGCACAAAATCTCCCGTTCTAAACTTGCATATCTTATCGACGCAACCGCAGCGCCTATATGCATGATAGCCCCCGTTTCGTCTTGGGCGGCGGCAGTTTCTCAATACGCATCGGACGGGCAGGGTATAAATTTGTTTATAGCCGCTATCCCGATGAATTTCTATTCGATTTTAACACTTGTTTTCGTCTTGGGAATTACTCTGCTTAAAATAGATTTCGGACCTATGAAAAAGCACGAACAAAATGCGCAAAACGGCGACTTGTTTTCAGGTAAACAGGTTAAGGCGGAAGAAGAAACGACAAACGTAAACGGTAGAGTTATCGACCTTATTGTACCCGTCGTAATTCTTCTTATAACTTGTGTTTTTGCACTAATCTACGTCGGCGGATTTTTCGGTGAAAACGTTTATTATAACGTTGCACTTTTTGAAAATCCTATGGAATACGTCGATTATACGGGGGATTTCGTCGGTGCGTTCAGTAATACAGACGCTTCGGTCGCACTTCCTTGGAGTGGAATTATTACACTTGTTTTAACCGTCGTTTATCTTTCTTTAAGAAAGACCGTAAGTTTTAAGGAGTCTATGGACTCCCTTCCAAAAGGCTTTATCGCAATGGTTCCGGCAATCTTTATTTTAACGTTTGCAACCGCACTTAAAAATATCACGAACGGCGAATTAGACGCAGCGGGATTTATTGCTTCTAAAATGGCGTCTTTCCCCGAAACGCTTGCAAAACTTTTGCCTGCGGTCATATTCATAGTGGCGTGCGTTTTGGCTTTTGCGACGGGTACGTCTTGGGGCACGTTCGGGATTTTAATACCTATCGTTACGGTTATGTTCAAAGACGGCGATCCGCTTATGATAGTCGGCATTTCCGCTTGCCTTGCAGGTGCGGTTTGCGGAGACCATTGTTCGCCCATTTCGGACACGACGATTATGTCGTCCGCAGGTGCGGAGTGCGAACATATAAATCACGTTTCTACTCAACTGCCTTACGCTATTTACGTTGCGGTAATATCCTTTATTTGTTTTATTATCGCAGGATTCGTTCCTTATTGGTATATAATGCTACCTTTGTCGGTATTAGTAATGACGGCGTCGCTTTTCGCACTCAAATATTTTCTTAAAAAAACCGAAAAAGAATAATTAAACGTATTGCCGTAAAAGAAAAAGTGTTCAAGCAACTTGAACACTTTTTTGTTTTATAAGGTGAATTATACTATTAAGTGCAACACTAAGTGAAATAAAAAAAGAAGTTCATACAAATCTATGGTACAATGTAATTTGCAGAAAACATAACCAAAGGAGAAATGTATGAACTATACACATTTTACCATAGAAGAACGTTGTTGTCTACGAGAATATTATGTAAAGGGAAAAAGTTATAGAGAAATTGCAAGATTACTCGGTAGAAATGCAAGTTCCGTGTCAAGAGAATTAAAAAGGAATTGCACACATTATTACGATATACCGAAATACTATCCATACACGGCACAAAAGAAAAGTAATTTAAGGAATAGTTATCGTCATCGTGGTATATTCTGGAGTCAAGAAGTATTAAATTACATAGATGAGAAGTTAAAAGCAACGTGGTCGCCCGAGCAAATAGCAAACACACCTTGTGAACTTAAAATACCGTCGTTTAAGACGATATATAGATGGATAGACGAAAGATACTTAAAATCCACGTTGCAAAACTTACGAAGAAAAGGTAAAACACGAAAACGTTTAGGAAATGGCGGAAGATTTACCACTGGTAAATCTATACGAAAAAGAGATAAAAGCGTATACAAACGATTAGAATTTGGACATTGGGAAGCAGATACAGTTGTATCTGGGATTGGAAAGAGCAAAACTTGTTTTGCCACACTTGCAGAAAGAACAACGAGATATTACATAGCGATAAAGATGCCAAATAGAAACGGAGAAACAATGGCGAACGCCGTGATAAAAGAATTATCTAAACTTCCTAAAGGAGCAGTAAAAACAATAACTTGTGATCGTGGAAGTGAATTTGCAAACTGGAGAGATATTGAAAAGAATTTAAGTTGTAATATGTATTTTGCCGATCCGTATTGTGCATGGCAAAAAGGAACAAATGAAAACTTGAACGGATTACTACGAGAATTTTATCCAAAAGGAAGAAATCTTGAACGGGTTTCAGAAAAAACGTTAAAAAAGAATCTGGCGTTAATTAACGCCAGACCTAAAAAAGTGTTACATTATCAAAAACCAGTAGATTTATTTAACTTTTTTCTCTCTAAGTGTTGCACTTAGTTTGACAATTCATCTAGAGAAGAAAGAAATAATCGACGAGTATTCTGCTAGTATCGTTAAGTATATTTTTAAATGTATTGGCGAAGAAAAAATGTCAACATGTCAAGTTGCAAATAAGTTAAACGAAATGGGGGTAAAAACCCGTTCATATTATCAAACTCAAATTTTAGGATTACCTGCTTTGAATAAAAATTTCGCTAAAAAATGGGATGGTGAAAAAGTTTGGGAAATTGCAAAGAACTATGAATATTGCGGGCACTCTGTTAATTTAGTTAGTCATCGTAATGATGAAATAATTATTCTACGCAATACTCACTTGGCAATTATTGACGAAGAATTATATATTAAGGCACAAGATGCAATTGCAA
>JAZRYO010000137.1:0-5487 GCA_045600785.1 Christensenellaceae bacterium
AAATACATAAAATAAAAAATAAAGAATAAAATTTAATATGGATTACACGATTTTAAGTTCTACCCCTTGCGCCGTAAAAATAAACGGCGAATTTTCGGGGATTGCAGGACAAAACTACACCTATTTTTCGGGCGAAAAAGATTTACTCGAATTTATACCCCTTGACGACACCTATCTTCCCGTCGCCGTATATCTCGAAAACGGTAAGACCGTTTCCACGTCGGTAAAAACTTATTCGGTTAAAGACACGACCTTAATAATGCCCGTATATAAAAGAAATATCGTCTCGGATTTCAAGACGATAGGAAACGTTTCTATTCCTTTCAAAAATTCTACTCTTTCCGTTTCTTGCTACGCCGAAAACGGCATAAAAATAAAGGTAAAGTATAAAGACGAATTCTTGGTCGAAAACGTGCCGTTTATGATAAGCGACGCAGAATTTTTGCCCGATAAAACCTACGGCAATTACCTTATAGCCGTACTTACGGGTGAAAGAACTTTGATTTTGGGTTTTTCTATAACCGATAAAATAAGGCTTATTTTCAAGAACGTTTGCGACGGATACGAAACAAACGGAAACACGCTTACGATAATCGAAAACAAGCCCGATATTCTACTTCATACACTAACTTCCAAATGGAGTTTTTCTTCCGACGTAAAAAAAGAAGACGTGAAAATTTACCGTGGTAAAGATATATATTCTCTATCCGACAAACAAATTCCTTTCGCATTTTTCGAAGAACTTTTTCTCGGTGCGTCCTTTTCGGATTTTTTAACGCCGAAGTTAAAATTAAGGGCGGACGAACTTAAAGAGTTTATCGGAAACTTTTCGGCGTGTTTACCGCCCGTAAAATATATCGACCAAAATTGCGTTTTACTTCTCTCCGGCGACAAGATAAAAATCGCAAAGTGCGATATTTTAGGTACGCTAATCGACAACGTGTATTTGGACGACTGAAAAAAGATTAACCGTTTTTACAATATGTTTACGATTATTCCGAGTGCGCCCGATATTAAAATAAGCAAAATGGGCGAAAACGCCCTTTTGAATTTTTTCTTATATAAAACTCCGATAAGCGTTATTATTGCGAAGATAATCAAGTATTCCCACTCGAAAGAAAACGTCGAACTAACCGTTTTCAAACTGAAAAACACGGTTAAAAACATAGTCGTTCCCGTCGCTATAATAAGTCCTATAACCGCCGGTCTAACTCCCGATAAAAAGGCTTGAACGCCTTTGAGTTTCAAAAGGTTTTTAATGACCGCCGAGATAATAAGTATAATTATTATCGACGGCAAGATAACGCCGACGGTCGCTAAACAAGAACCTAAAATTCCACCTTGCGACGAACCTATAAAGGTTGCCATATTTATCGCAATAGGACCGGGAGTCGATTCGGATACGGCGATAAAGTTAAGCACTTCGCTTTCGGTAAGCCAACCGTTTCCGATTACCTTCTCTTGAATTAACGCTATCATTCCGTACCCACCGCCGAAAGATACCGCACCTATTTCCAAAAAAGTTAAAAACAAAGAAAGATATATACTCATTTTTTCTCTCCTTTATTTTTTACGCTTTCCAAAAAGTAAAATATAAGTCCGCAAACTCCGCTGATCAGAACGAAAAATACCGACGAAAATTTGACCGAAAACAGCGTAAAACAAACGCTTAAAATTAAAACTGCGGAAAAAACAAGCGTGGATAAGACGTTTAACTTGATTTTTTTAAGCATTTTTATTCCAGCCGACAATATGAGATACACGACGCACGCCTGTATCCCCCTAAACGCATATCCGACGTATTTTATCTCCATAAACCTGTCGAAGAAAAGAGATATTAAAAATATGATAACGAAAGACGGTATGCACACCGCAATCGAAGTTAATATCGCACCGATTACACCGCCCCGTTTATAACCTATGTAAGTCGATGAGTTTATGGCGATAGGTCCGGGAGTCGATTCGGCTATCGCAACCATATCCAAAAACTCGTTTTCTTCCAACCATTTTTTCTTTGCCACGAATTCGTTTTCCATAATCGCTATCATAGCGTATCCGCCACCGAAAGTGAATAACCCTATTTTTAGCATTGTGAAAAACATTTCGAGTATCGTCTTTAATTTCTTCATATCAACCCTTTATATACCTTTTTGCCATTTCGGAAAGTCCGTCGTCGCCGTCGGACAAAAGTTCTTCGTTAAGTTCGAAAAATTTCGGACAACCGTAAGACGTTATAAGCGTTATAAAATCTTCGCAAACTATAATGCCTTTAAGTAGCGACGATAATTCTCTGCCCGAAAAACTGTTTTTCGAAAAGGTCAAAACGTTCTCTATTTTTTCAATCGTGTGCAAGGCGTATTCTTCGGAATCTGCCTTGTATTTTTTTATGTTTTCGGCGTAATTATTATCCCCGAAAAGCCCTATAACCGACTTATACGCCGATTTTTTGAATCTGTCGAAAGTCGAATCCATTGTCGCCGTCAAGAGTTCGACGTCTTTTGATACGTCGCCGTTTTTACTCTTTTCGACTATTTCTACCGCCTTGTCCGCCACCTTGATTTTGGCTATCGACTTAACCGAAAACTTGCAAATCTTTTGCGCCAAAATATCGATAAAGGCAAACCGCTCTTCTATCGACATTTTCGACGTATCGACCTTTTCCACTTCTCCGCTTTCTATTTTCTCACCCGTCAGATAATCGCTTAAAATCGTGAATATTCCGTAAAACCTGAAAAACTCACTCGATACTACGGGGTGTTGAATATATTCCGAAACGAACGGTAAACTTACCTTAATTTTGAGTTTTTCGTACTCGGTTATCGAAACGGACAAATCTTCCCAACCTCTCGGCGTTACGAATCTATATCCTTCGGAAGTCTTTTCCGCCTTGAATAAGTATTCGCTTTTTAAGGATAAAAAAGAAGTTATCGACGGGTGCAAGTAGTGATTTACGGCGTATGTTTTGAAGGCTTCGTAATCGGGTTCAACGTCGATTTTTTTTACTCTGTCTAAAATAACCATGTCGAGTTCGTTGACCGACTTATTATATTCTTCAGGGTTGCCCGCAGCCGTCAATATCCAACCTTTCGGAAGGGTGTGAACGCCGAATCTTTTATGTTGCAAAAGTTCAAGCATCGCAGGGGCAAGCGTTTCGGATACGCAGTTAATCTCGTCGATAAACAGTATTCCTTCTTTTCTTCCTTGCTTTTCGATAGCGTCGTAAACGTCGGCGATTATTTCACTCATCGTGTATTCGGTAACCGAATATTCATAACCGCCGTAATTTTTCTTTGTAATAAAAGGAAGTCCTATCGCCGACTGACGTGTGTGGTGGGTTATCGTATAATCTAAAAACCCGATTGAAAGTTCTTCGGCAACTTGTTTCATAACCGCCGTTTTGCCTATCCCCGGCGCACCTATAAGCAAAATAGGGCGTTGCTTGTCGATAGGGATAACGTACTCCCCTTGTTCGTCTTTATTTAAGTACACTTTAAGAGTGTTTTTTATCTCTTGCTTTGCGTCTTTAATATTCATTGTATTTCCTCCTCGAAAACGTCTATTCTTTCCGCATAACACGGTACGGTAATTTTACCGTCGAAGTCGTTGTATATTACGAAACAACTTTTAACTTGCGAACTTTCACTAGGAAATATTCCGTATCCGTCGGTAAAATAAATAATGCCTTTAATCTTTTCTCCACGGTCGTTCTCCGACTTTACAAAATCGAATATCGGTCTAAAATCCGTTCCGCCACCGCCCGTTATCGTATAATCGTCGATAATTTTTCCGAACTCGTCCATATCGGCGACTTTTCGAACGCTTTTTATCTCGGTGTCGCACTCGACGATAATCAAATCGAACTTCTTGCTTTTTTTGTTTAATTCAACGGCAAGTTTGTAAATTTCGGATAAAAACTTCTTGACGGGTTTACCCTTGGTACTCCCCGACGTATCTATCGCAATTACAAAACTCGCATTTCCGTTTTCGTCCTTATATTCGAGATTTTCGATAAGTGGCATATTTTTATACGTCGAAAGCCCGAAACAATAATATATATAATCGAACTCGTCGGGATTTTGTTTTATCTTCTCTCGGCGAGATAAAAACGACCTTAAAAAATCGACGTAGTTTCCGCTTCCCACGACGGTTTTCCGTATTCGCTCTTTAAGGCGTAAACTTTCGTTGCCGATTTTCGGCAATACCGTCCTTTGAAGGTTTATCCAAAATTCTATTTCTTCCAAACTCGCTTGACTTTGTTCCCGTCCTTCTTCCCCTTGCTCCCATAAACCGTGGTCGCATACGGTAAACAGCTTTTTTAGTCTTTCTACTTCTCTATCGTCTAATTCGTCGCAAAAAGTCTTGACGGACTTATCGCTTAAATCTCCGAATTTATCCATAATCGACTTATATACCGACTTTCTTAAATGTGTGTTTAATTTATCGAAAGTCATATTCATTTCGTCGGTTATCGAAAAGACGACTATATCCGCATACAGTCCGTAATTTTTACCTTTGACGAAATACGGGTGGAGTAACATACCGTGTATAAGCACGTGAACGAGTGAAGTTTGAACGGCGGACACTCCACCGTTTGCCGTTAGATTTATAATAAAATCGGGATTTGCAAAAATCTCTTTACCCGTCGTCGCTACCGTTTGCGTTTCTTCCGACGCCTGCGGTTTAATAACCGAAAACAAGTATCCGAAATATCCGAAGTCGAAAGAAAGTCCGTCAAGCGATTTTTTAATTATCTTTTCATAGAGTTCGCCCTTTAACACCTTAACGCCTCCAACACGGATTTTGAAGTTTTAAGTCTTTCGTCGAGTTCGTCGAAAATTGTTTTATCCGTCTTAACACCTAACGACGCAAGATATTCGTCGCCTTTAAGTTCAATAGGAATATACCTGTAATTTCTACCGTCTTTTTTGCATAAAAGTTCGGCAAAAGCGTATGATAACGGACTTATAGGCAAACTTTTAAGTAGCGGTTCGTCGCTGTTTTTAACGATATAACTTTGTATGCCTTTATATATTAAGTCGTTATCTTTAAGGTACGGCGTATCGACTAAAAATTTTAGCACGCTTCCGTCGGCGATAACGCCGAGATTTATAACTTCGCTGTCGTCTAAATATTTTCCAATATTATCTTTAAGCCTTTTTATTGCAACGGGCGATTTTCTTTTTAGCCCACGGACGATTATAGTTCTTTCACTCGGGACGTAAACTTTCGTTTCACCCGACGAATACTTCAAAAGCAATGGCAAGACTTTGAATTTTCCGTTTTTGCTTGCAAAAGTGACTTCTTCCTGTACCGTCTTTTTAGGAACGCCGAATTTCAAAATTGTCGCAACGACTTCTCTATCGTCTTTTTCGACGTACTTATGAATCAAATAAAACGACTTACTTATTCCGCCTTCCAAAGAGTTTAAGGCGTATATGAGTTTCTCCCTTTCAAGAGTGAAAAGGTCTATTTTTTGAGTCGACAAAG
>JAZRYO010000138.1:0-5272 GCA_045600785.1 Christensenellaceae bacterium
ATATTGTCGGGGTGAAGCGTTCTACCCGTTCCGCCACCCGACGCAACCGAGAAGTATTTAACGCCGTTATCTACGCACCACTTTTTATAAGTACCTGCAACGGGGTGTTGAAATCTCGTGGGGTTGGTCGAGTTTCCTGTAATGGATACGCCGACGTGTTCGAGTTTCATTATTGCAACGCCTTCTGGAACGTTGTCCGCACCGTAGCATTTAACGTTTGCTCTCGGACCGTCCGAATAAGGCTTTTCATAAACCACCGATACCGTTTCGGTGTACGGGTCGAACTTCGTTTCAACGAAAGTAAAGCCGTTAATTCTCGATATTATCATAGCGGCGTCTTTTCCAAGACCGTTTAATATTACTCTTAAAGGCTTATTTCTAACCTTATTAGCGTTCAAAGCGATTTTAATAGCGCCTTCGGCAGCGGCGAAAGATTCGTGTCCAGCCAAGAAACAGAAGCATTCGGTTTCGTCGCTTAAAAGCATAGACGCAAGGTTTCCGTGTCCCAAACCGACTTGTCTGTTTTCGGCAACCGAACCTGGAATACAAAACGCTTGAAGTCCGATACCGATAGCGGCAGCGGCGTCGCTTGCTTTTTTGCAACCTTTCTTAATCGCTATAGCAGCACCGACGGTGTACGCCCAAACTGCGTTTTCAAAGCATATAGGTTGAGTGCCACGAACTATTTCGTCGCAGTCAACGTAATTGTCTAAACATATTTTTTTACATTCTTCGATAGAAGAAATACCGTATTTACTTAATACGTCGTTTATTTTATCTACTCTTCTTTCATAACCTTCAAATAAAGCCATAGTATTTCTCCTTATTCTTTACGTGGGTCAATGTATTTAGCGGCATTTTCAAATCTGCCGTAGTGTCCGATTGACTTATTATACGCTTCGTTAGGCTCTAAACCTTGCTTGATAAAGTCGGTCATTTTGCCGAGAGAAACGAATTCGTAGCCGACAACTTGATTGTCTTCGTCAAGCGCCATTTTAGTGACGTAGCCTTCAGCCATTTCAAGATATCTCGTACCTTTTAATTTAGTTCCGTACATAGTACCTACTTGAGAACGTAAACCTTTACCAAGGTCTTCAAGTCCCGCACCGACGACGAGTCCGTCGTCAGAGAACGCCGATTGCGACCTTCCGTAAACTATTTGTAAGAAAAGTTCTCTCATAGCCGTGTTAATAGCGTCGCAAACAAGGTCTGTGTTTAAGGCTTCCAAAATAGTCTTACCGGGGAGAATTTCGGACGCCATTGCAGCCGAGTGAGTCATACCCGAACAACCTATCGTTTCAACCAACGCTTCTTCGATTATTCCTTTTTTAACGTTTAAGGAAAGTTTGCACGCACCTTGTTCGGGCGCACACCAGCCTATGCCGTGCGTAAATCCCGAAATGTCCGTTATCTCTTTGGACTGTACCCATAATCCTTCTTCGGGGATAGGCGCAGGACCGTGATTTGGACCTTGTGCAACGCATAACATATTTTTAACTTCGTTAGAATATTGCATTTATCTGCCTCCTAAAATTTACTTGATTATATCATATTTTTTTAACTTTCACAATTATTTGACAACCTTTTTTAATCGCCAAGCATTATTCTTTTAATATTTGCTATCGTCGTATCCGAAACGCCCGCAAAAGATTTTAAGTAATTTTCTATCGCTTGACTTAAAGTCTTTTGTCCGCCGTTTGAATAGTTGTCCATCATATAGGTATAAAGTTTTCCGAAAGCGACGTAGTTAGAATCCGGGACGTCGTACATCTCGCCAAGGTCGTATGAACCCTTTCCGCCTGCTACGTCTTGTGCCGTTTTGAAGTGTAAACCGCCGTTAGATAAAATCTCGTCTCTCCACCTTCCCGGGCAAGCGGACGTCTGCGAAGTCGAAGAAAACGAAGTGAGTTCGAAGTCTTTACAAAGGTCTTCGTACGGTACGCCTAAAAGTCCGTTAATTAAAAACGCAAGCGTTCCCGTTCTGTCCGCACCGCCGTTGCAATGGAAGTAAATGGGATAATTGTCTTCGTTGCCTAAAAAGTCGAATATCGCCTTAACGACCGACTTTTGCGACGAAGCACTTATTCTATCGTATAATTGAAGGGGTTGTTTTAAGTAATTCGTTTTTGCTTTTTCACCGGTCAGTTGCAAGAACCAACAGTCGTTTTGAGAAACGCCGACTGCAAAATCTTTATACGCTATTCCGTTTTGGTCGTCGCTATTTGCGGTTCTTAAATCTATCTCGCTTTTAATTCCGAGTTCCAAAACGAATACTTTGATACCGTTTTCGGTAAGCGTAGGTCCGCCGTTTTTACCGTTTAACATATTGCCACGGTATAAAAGTTCGTATTTAACGGTCTTTCCGTCGGTCGTTTTCCAACCGCCGATATCACGGACGTTTCTCGCCCCTTCGGCTTTAATATATCTAACGAATCCCGTATCGTCAACCGTAAAACTGTCAACCGCACTTTCTTTGCCGTCGGCAGTACATACTATTTTATAGTAGTAAGTTCTCCCCGGAACGAGATTGTAAAGAGTGTAAGTTCTTCTCGACGAAAGTCCCGACGTTTTAACTTCCGTAACGGTTGCGCCCGTTAATTCTTTATTGTCGGCAAGATAAATCTTGTAAATACTGTTTCCGCAACAAGCCCATTTTAATTCGACGCCCTTAAAGGTTATATCCAAAGTAGTATCTTGTGGTAAGCCTTTTAGAATCGTACAGACTTCGGTTTCGGTTTTTGCGTTTATAAATTCTTTGATACTCGCATTTATACAACTGACTTTTCCGCCTGCGTGAAGGGTTTTAAGTTCGATAATATTTTCGTTTTCGGAAGTACTCGTGCTTTCCGATTGCGTTTCCGATTGACTCTCGACGTGGCTTTCGGTTTCCGCAACGTTTGAAGATTTGCCGTTATCTTTTTTGCAAGACATCACGGCAAATACGATTACCAACGAAAGCATTAGACATAAAATTTTACTAAACTGTTTTCTCATAAATCTCTCCCCATACGTCAATTATCACAATAATTTCTTTAACGATTGCACTGCAAACGTAAAACTTTCCTTGTTATCCTTAAAGGTAAATTTACTTTTCATTTCGGTATTGTCGATTGCAGCGTATCCGCTAAACATAAAAAGGTGGGGTTCAAGCGTTAAAACGACGTCTTTACCGCTTAATCTTTTTATTAGGTACGGAATTTCACCGTCGCCGTAGCCTGCGGGAACGATGTTGCCCGTCGATTTTTCGACGTCTTTAATATGAAAATATTCTATCCTGTCTATCAAAGTGTCTATCGCAAGTTTACCGTCTTGTCCGCATTGAAGAAAGTTCGCAGGGTCGAAAACGTGATAAAGCCCTTCGACGCTATCCATAAGGTCAACGACCTTTTCTACGGTGTCGCCGTAAATTTCCTTTTCGTTCTCGTGGCAAATTTTAACGCCGTACTCTTTGCCGAGTTCAACCGTTCTTTGCAAATATTTTACGACCTTATCTCTTTTGCCGTCGGTATTGAAAAAGGAAAACGCCCTTATCTTATCGGCGTGCAAAATATTCGCCGTCCTCAAAACTCGCCTTATCTTTTCTTCGTACTCTTGATAGTCGCAATCGATATCCACTTTGCCGATAGGCGAACCGACCGACCAAACGGATATACCGCAAGAAGATAATTTGCGATAAATTTCTTGGGCTTCTTCGTCGGTAAAATCGACGACGTTCTTTCCGCCTACGGTACGGAGTTCGATTAGGTCTATTCCGTTTAATTTAAGTCCTTCTATTTGTTCGTCCAAAGAGTCCGCATACTCGTCGGCAAACGCACAAAGTCTAATCATATCGTTAAACCTCCGATTTGACGAATTCCAAAAGTTCTTGACAAAGTTTAGACGACTTTTCTTCACTCTTTTCTTTCGCCGTTATATAAAATTTGATTTTGGGTTCTGTTCCGCTCGGGCGGACGATTAAAGAAAATTTCTCGCCTATAAAGGATAAGACGTTGCTTTTCGGCAAACCTTCTATTCCCTTTTTATAGTCCTTAAATTTATCTACCCCGTTTCCTAAAATTTCCGTCCACGGATTTTTACGAAGGTCGTCCATATAGCCGTTCATAAACTCCATACCCGACTTCCCTTCGAAGTATTTGGAATAAAGCGCAGTTTTATAATGACCGAAAGTGTCGTATAAACTTTCAAGCGCCTGAATTAAATTAAGTCCTTTCGACTTATAGTATCCGACCATTTCGACGATAGTCATAACCGCCGATATAGAGTCTTTATCACGGGCGTGAGTGCCGACCAAGTATCCGTAAGATTCTTCCATACCGAAAAGATATTGACCTTTATCTTCGTCTATCGTTTCGCCGATATACTTAAAGCCCGTTAAAACTTCTTTCGTTCTGACTCCGAACGACGACGCAATTTCGGTTGCAAGGTCAGTCGTCACTATGGTCTTGACAACATAGGCGTCGGACGGAATTTTGCCGTCTTCTTTCAACCTGCTTAAAATGAAATTCTCCATTAAAATTCCCGTTTCGTTGCCGTTGAAAAGTCTAAACCCGTCGCCGTCCCTATACGCAATTCCGACTCTGTCTGCGTCGGGGTCGGTTGCGATTACTATATCCGCCTTTTCGTCTTTTGCTTGTTTTAACGCAAGCGTCAACGCTTCTTTTTCTTCGGGGTTGGGAAAAGGACAAGTCGTGAAGTTTCCGTCGGGATAGCGTTGTTCTTCGACGATAGAATAATTTGAAACGTTCATACGCTTAAACAGTTTTTGTACGGGGATACTTCCCGTGCCGTTTAAGGGGGTATAGACTATTTTCGGATAGTCTTTTTCACTTCTGAACTTCGAATAGGAAAGGACTTCGTCTAAAAAGTCGTTTAATATTTCTTCGCCTAAAATATGAATTTTGTTTTCGTCTTTTATAAACTTTTCGCCGTAGCCGTATTTGGAGATTAAACGGGTAATCTCGTCGGCTGCGTCGTCGGTTAATTGACAACCCTTATCGTTATAAACCTTGTATCCGTTATATTCTTTGGGGTTGTGGCTTGCGGTTATAACGACTCCCGCACCCGCCTTTAATTTTCTAACCGCATAAGACAATACGGGAGTAGGGGTTAAAGTGTCGAAAAGATAAGCGTCGATTCCGCCTGCCGACATAATCTCGGCAACTCGCCTTGCAAATTCTTTGGACATATTTCTGCTGTCGTATGCAATGACGATACTTTTATTGTCCCCTTTTTCAAGGTATTCCCTAATTCCGAAAGATACACGGCCGACCGT
>JAZRYO010000139.1:0-3281 GCA_045600785.1 Christensenellaceae bacterium
GGCCTCCGACTTGTTTCATCTTTATCGCACGTTCTTTCTTCGGAACGAGTAATCTCATTATAGGCTTTTGAATTATCGGAATTAACGCCATATACGAATACGCCGCTATCGCTATCGCAGATAAGAGTTCTTCGTTGGTAAATTCCGACATAGTTTGAGTAACGTAAATTGCCGTAGGTCCGTCCGCACCGCCGATAATCGCTATCGAACAAGCGGCAGCCAAATCAAATCCGAAAAGTACGGCAAGCATTAAAGCGACGAAAATTCCGAATTGCGCCGCCGCACCGATTAACATACTCTTAGGATTAGAAATAAGCGGACCGAAGTCGGTCATTGCACCTATACCCAAAAAGATAAGGGGCGGATATATGACGTTTTCAACGCCGAAGAATAGATACCAAAGAAGTCCCCTATTCTCGACGAGATTGTATGCGTGAGTAGATATTAAACCTGCATCCAAAGTAAAATTTTTAGGAAGTATTCCGCCTGCACTTAAAAACGTTTCGGCGTCGGCAAGCGTTTCGCCGTTATATAAAAGTCCGTCGATAAACGCATAGCCTTCGGGCAAAAGTCCGCCACGAGAAATAAGGTCTTCCACGCTTTCTATTACGGGGTATTCTCCCCATACGATGCGGTAAGCCCCCGGAATATTTACGAGAAACATACCGAACGCTATCGGCAAAAGCAATAACGGTTCGAATTTCTTTACGACGGCAAGATAGAACAAAACGAAAGATATAATAAGCATTACGTAGTTTTCCCACGTCCCGTTCATTATCCCCATTTGGTTCCATAAACCGCCGAAAATATCTCCGAAGTTTATGAGTGAATTTACAGTCATATTATCCCCCGATTAACCGATGATTGCAAGGACTGCGTTTGATTCTACGTTTGCGCCTTTACTAACCTTAAACGATACTTTTCCGTCGCAAGGCGAAGTTATATCGTTATCCATTTTCATTGCTTCCAAAACCATAATGGGTTGATCCTTTTTAACGGTTGCACCGTCTTCAACCAAAAGGTTTTTAACAAGGCCGGGGAACGGGGATAAAAGTTTTTGTCCGTTTCCGCTAACCGCCTTTGCGGTTTCTACTTTTTCAACTTTCTTTATTTCTACGGGTGCGCTTTCGCTTGCCCCTACTTCTTCTACACCGACGTTATACGATTTTCCGTTAACCGTTATTACAAAATTTCTCATTTTAATTCTCCTTAAATTTTCTTAATTGATTTTACGACGAACTCGCATTTACTTTTACGTTCCATATAGTAAGCGGATATTGCGGCGGTTATTACCGCTAACGTTTCGTCGTCTATTTCGTCATTTTCTTTAACTACGCCTTTATCTTCTATTTTCTTCTCGCCTTTACTTTCGGAAAGTTTAATAAGTTTTCCGACAAGCCATACGAAGAAAATAAGTATCGATATACCGACAAATACGACGATAAACCCGACGAGTGCATATAAAAGCGTTTCGCCGAAGTTTGAAAAATACGGGTATTTATCGTGTGCGTTTAACAATAATCTATCTATCATTTTATCTCACCATCATTTGAAGTGCCGAAATCAAATAAGCACGGGTAAACTTTGGTTCTATAACGTTGTCTATATATCCGTTTTTAGCCGCATTTACGGGGTTTGAAAATTCTTCGTCGTACCTTTCTTGAAGTTTATCGAGTTTGTCTTGTTTGATTTCCCCGAGTTCTACAGCCTTATCGTCGCCCGAGAATAAACTGATTTTAGAAGATGCGTATGCGAACGAATATTCAACTCCCATCGCCTTCGATAAGAACAACGAATATCCGAGTCCGACCGCATTTTTATCGACTACCGATATAATTCTGCAATCTTTCAAATTCGAAACTAAATTCATTATCTCTTTAAGTATAGGCGAATTCGACGTATTAAGGTCTGCCTTTATTCCCTTCGTGTTGACGAAAGTTATAAGCGGAAGCCCGTTAGACGAAACGTAAAAACAAAATTCTTTTATTTTAAGTACGTTCTCCAAGGTGAGTTCAACGCCGTCTTCTACCGTGTCGAAAATAAGCGACGCAGTAGAAATTCCGCCTACTCTACCTATAACAGTTTTAACTTCGGGGCAATAATCTTTATTGAGTTCCAAATATTTGCCGTTATCGAATATTGCTTTTCTCAAACACTTCGTGCAAAATTCGCCGTTTAAGTTTTCGGCAACTCTGTTCAAGTCGTCGTCGGTATCTATTACCCTATCCGAATATGCGGGAAGAATAGAAAGTATTTCCGAGATAATCTCTCTTGCGTTTTTAAGGTCTTCGATATCGAAAGTCGTAAGTCCGTTTTTGGCACCTGCTTTTATTCCCGCAACTTCGTCGTCGGGAAGATTTTTGCCCGACCTTGCCGAGATTACCAAAGGACTTGCGTATGCCACCCTTGAATTTGCGGTCATAAAGTTATAGTCCGCATTAGCCGAAAGCAATGCAAACGAACCGTAAAGTTTTCCAAGGACTATAGAAAATTGCGGAACTTCGCCTTTAAGGTCGGAAGATAACGACAATACTTCTCCTATTCCTTCCAAAACGTTTACGCCTTCTCCTACTTGTACCCCTAAACTATCGAAAAGATAGATGACGGGATAACCCGTTTCCCCTGCCTTTTTTAAGCATTTGACGATTTTTTTACAGTTAGCGTCGCTAACTCCACCCGACAAGACCTTTACGTTTTGTGCTACGATATAAACGGGCGTATCGTCAAGCGTTGCGTATCCGGTTATAACACCTTCACCGTACGCTTCTTCGTCGTAAAAATCGTTTTTACTGAACGAAAAAGCATCGAATTCTACGAAACTTTGGTCGTCGACAATCTCGAAAATTCGCTCTCTAATTCCTTTGGTATTTTCGACGAGTTTTTCTCTTCGAGTTTTTAACAAATCAATTTTGTCCATAAACTCCTCCATTATAATTTATACTATTATTATAATATATCTATTTGAAAATTACAATAAAAAAAGACACAATTATTGTGTCTTTAATAATTTTTTTTATTTTATTTAATATTCAAACTGCTTAAAAACTTTTTGAGTGCCAAACTTCCGACTTCGTCCTTTTTATAAACGGCAGTATTTTCGAGAACGGAAACGCAAGTTTTGTTGATATAATCGTAAATCAATTTTTTCGCTTCGAGTTTATCGACTATTCCACCGCTTCTTTCAAGGAGTTTTTCAATCATATTTTTATGGACGAACAAAAAGTCGTCTTCTCCCATATCCCTGTCGAAAGGTCTTGCACCCGATAATATCTCGGCAATCT
>JAZRYO010000140.1:0-1413 GCA_045600785.1 Christensenellaceae bacterium
CTATCGTGTTATCGGCTTGTAAAGATGCGGTTATTAGAATTAAAAAATATACCGAAAATAAAGATATTTTACTATTTGTTTCTATTCCTTTTGCCTATCTCGGACAAGTCTATGACTCTGTTTTTGCGATTTTTAACGGTAAAGTTTTAGCGGTTTATTCTAAAGTTGAGTTTTGCGAAGAAATAGTTTTCGATGGCGAAAAGGTTGTTTTCGGAAATGATTTTTTGCTTGTAAACGAAAATTTGGACGGGTTAAGTATCGGCGTGCAAATTACTGATGAAAAATTAGATTATAACGTTGAAAAACTTTCAAATAGCGGTGCTACGCTTATAATAAACATCGGAAGTTCTTGTGAAAACTACAAGAGATGCGAACAAAGAAAAAATTTATTTTCTATGCTTTCGCAAAATAATATCGTAGGATACGTCTATTCAAATAGCGGTAATTACGAATCTTCGACGGACTACGTTTATTCGGGGCATAGTTTAATTTTGGAAAACGGAGAAATTTTGGCTGAAAACAAGCCTTTTTCAATCGGTTTAATTTATTCTGATATAGACGTGTATGCTATTTCGTTTAAGAGAAAAGATATGAAAATATCTACTTCGCCCGAAAACAAAGTGTTTTTCAAATTCGATAGAATTGATAATAATTTATCGAGAACTTACGACAAAACGCCGTATATTTCAAGCGACAAAAACCAAGCCGAAAATATTTTGACAATTCAAGCGTACGCTCTAAAAAGAAGATTAGAACAAATAGGCGCTAAAAAGGTTGTTATCGGTGTGTCCGGCGGACTTGACAGTACGCTTGCGCTACTTGTCGCAGTTAAAACTTTCGAGATTATGGGTAAGGATAAGAAAGATATTTTGGCTATAAGTATGCCGTGTTTCGGAACTTCATCAAGGACAAAAAACAATTCTTGTTTACTTCCTTTAAGTTTAGGCGTATCGCTTAAAGAAATAAATATAACTAAAAGCGTTTCATTGCATTTTGAAGATATCGGACAAGACGAGTCTGTTCACGATACCACTTTTGAAAATGCGCAGGCGAGAGAGAGAACGCAAGTTTTAATGGATATTGCGAATAAAGAAAACGGAATAGTTTTAGGTACGGGCGATTTATCCGAACTTGCACTCGGATTTGCAACGTATAACGGCGACCATATGTCGTCGTACGGAGTAAACGGAAGTATTCCGAAGACTTTAATGCGTAAAATGATAGGCGATATCGCCAAAAAAAGCGACGAAAAAATAAGGGAAGTCTTAAATGATATACTGACGACGCCGATTAGCCCAGAACTTATTCCGTCGGAAAACGGAGAGATAAAACAAAAGACCGAAGATTTGGTCGGGCCGTATATATTGCACGATTTTTACATCTATCATTTTTTGAAAAACGGATTTTCGCCGT
>JAZRYO010000141.1:0-6043 GCA_045600785.1 Christensenellaceae bacterium
AAAAAAAGTTTTTCCTTCGTTTCGCCAAACAAAATATATCTTTTAATTATTTTTGAAATTTCTTTTGAAAACAATTCGTCGAAAGAAAAACCCTTATCTTTACCACCCAAAAGCAAAATCGTAGGTTTGCTCATTGAATAAATTGCCTTAATCGTCGCATCTACGTTAGTCGCTTTAGAATCGTTATAATAATCGACACCGTTTATTGTATCAACGTATTCTATTCTGTGTTTTACGCCCTTAAAATCGCTTATATTTTCGGAAAATATATAAGGTTTTACGTTTAATGCCATAAGGCAACAAAGACTTGCCAAAACGTTGAGTAGATTATGTTCGCCTAAAATTTTAACGTTTGAAACGGGACAAATCAATTTGTCTAAAAAGTATATGTTTCCACCGCTAACATAAGCCCCTTTAACCTTTTCCTTCGTAGAAAAATACAAAACCTTTCCCCTTGTTTTTTTAGTTAAATTCCTTACGCTTTCGTCGTCATAATATAATACCGCATAATCGCTTTCGGTAAGATTAAACAAAATCTTACTCTTTATGTAAAAATAGTTTTCAAAAGTATAATGTCTTGACAAATGATCGGGTGTAATATTCAAAATTACAGCAATATGCGGAGAAAAAGACTTAACCGTTTCTAATTGAAAACTTGAAGTTTCTAAAATTAAAAGGTTGTTAATTTTTGTATTTTCTACAAAATCTATAAGCGGAGTTCCTATATTTCCGCAAGGATACGACTTTTCTCGACCTTTATTCAAAATAAAATCTATTATAGAAACCGTGGTCGTTTTGCCGTTTGTACCCGTTATTGCAACGACACTTCCTTGTAAATATTTCGAAGAAAATTCAATCTCACCCGTTATTTTTATATTCCTTTCTTTTGCATATACGGGAATAAAATGGTCGATAGGAACTCCGGGGCTTAATACGACTTCATCTACTTTATCAATAATATTTTTAATGTTTTCGGCGTTTGTTTCCTTACCGCCTAATTTTACAATTTCGCTTATATCTTCGCAATTTTTGAAAGTTTTTACGTCATCATAGATATAACATATTCCGCCAAACTTAATAATAAATTTTGCCAAAGACAATCCGCTTTTACTTATTCCGACAACTAAAAATTTATTGTTTTTAATATACATAATCAAAAGAAAGATAATAAACTAACTATACCGAAAATCAAAGTTAAAACCTTATACCAAACGGCGATTTTACACTCTGAAAAGCCCAAATGTTGCAAATGATGGTGAAAGGGTGCCATTAAAAACACTCTTTTCTTTGTCTTTTTGTAATATAAGACTTGAATAATTACGGATAAACTCGATATAACGAAAGTTATTCCGATAAGCGGGATAAATAAAACGTTTCCGCTTATAAGTCCCATAACGGATATAAGTCCGCCAAGCATTAACGAACCCGTATCGCCCATAAAAATAGTCGCTTTATTCGTGTTAAAAACAAGATAACCTATTAGCGCCCCCGAAAAAGAAACGGATAAAATTGTTAAATTGTTGTACGTTTTTACGTTGGCGTAATTCACGTTGAAAACACTCGTTTCCAAAATTAAAAGAAAAGAAAAAATCAAAAGGTAAACGTAAGACACTCCGCCCGCCAAACCGTCTAACCCGTCGGTTAAATTAACGCTATTCGTCGTCGCCAAGAACACAAAAACGGCAAGCGGAATAAACCAAAACCCAAAATCGACGATTTTATTTGAAAACGGTATATAAACTTTCGTTAATCCACGTCTATAACAAAACACGGTAATTATGCAAGATATAGCAATTTGAAAAAGTGTTTTTTGATAGGCTTTTAATCCTTCGTTTTGCTTTTTTTGTACTTTTATATAATCATCGATAAATCCAACGGTTAAAAAACCAAACGCCACAAAAATCGAAAGGACGGATAAAAACCTATTACCGTCGGAAAATATAAAATAGGAAATTACACCGCTTAAAAAGAAAATAATTCCGCCAAAAGTCGGCGTACCGCTTTTTTCTTTATGTTCTTTAACGTACGATAATATATTTTGCCCCGCTTTTATTTTACGAAAATACGGTATAACGATAAACCCTAAAATTATCGATAATATTATAGAAAATAAAAAGCACAATAGGTAATTTTTCAAGACTTTCTCCTTAATTTACCGTTTTTAACAAAACGTCTTTATCGTTAAATTCGTATTTCACTCCCCTAATTTCTTGATATTTTTCCGCACCTTTCCCCGCAATAACCAAAATATCGTTATCGTCCATTTTATTAAACGCATAGACTATCGCCGATTTTCTGTCGGGAATTACGATATAATTTCTACTTACTTTTTTAAGCCCGTCTTCTATTTCGCTTAAAATCTCATTTTCGTCTTCAAATCTAGGATTATCATTTGTCAAAACGGTAAAATCTGCGATAGCGCCCGATATGCTACCCATTATAGGTCTTTTTTCTTTTTCTCTATCGCCACCGCACCCAAAAACGCAATAAAGTTTGCCAAGACAAATCTTTTTTAACGAACAAAGCATCGTTTTAAGTCCGTCAGGAGTATGAGCATAATCGACGAAAACGGTTTTACCGTTGCCGTTATAAACAAGTTCAAGCCTACCCTCTATCGCTTTACACCTTTTAAGACCTGCCGATATCAAATGAATAGGAATATTTTCTATCGTAAGCGAAGTAGCAACCGCCAAAGTGTTATAGACGTTAAACTTTCCGAGTAAACTCAAATTAACGTCGTAGATAACGTCGAAAAGATTTATAACGTATGAAATTCCCTTATCGTTCTCTTTTACGTTTATTGCAAAGACGTCGGAAGGATTGTTTATTCCATAGGTATAAAGATTTTCAAGCCTTTTACCTATAATCTCAACCCCTATAGAATCGTCGCTGTTAACAACGAAATACTCGGCGTTCTTATTTTCAAAAATACTCTTCTTAACGTTAGAATACGCACCAAAATCCTTAAAATAATCTAAGTGGTCTTCGGTACAGTTAGTAAAAATAAGTTGACGGTACTTAATTTCTCCAAGCCTATTTTGACTAATAGCGTGTGCCGACACTTCGACGGTTAAATACTCGTATTGTTTTTCAATAAGTTCAGATAAAATCTTATAAAAATCAATTGTTTTAACCGTTGTCAAATCGGACGGAAAGTACTTCCCGTCCATAAAAACACCCAAAGTTCCTATCGTTGCGCATTTTTTACCCGAAAACGTTAAAACGTCTTTAATTAAATGACAAATCGACGTTTTCCCGTTAGTTCCGACGAGACCGATAATTTTAATCTTTTTTTCGGGATTATCATAAAAATTAGAACAAATTATAGGCATTTCACGTTTTATATCGCCAACTACGATATTGCATACGGGTAAATTTAGTTTTCTTTCCGAAACGATTACCGTCGCACCTCTACAAATCGCTTCATTTGCGTAATTCTCACCGTTAAATTTATTGCCTTTTACCGCAAAAAACAAACAGTCTTTTATTACTTTATCGTATTCGTCGAAAATTCCGCTAACGGCTTTCGGAAAGTCGCCGAAAATCTCAAAATCTTTTACACCTTTTAATAACGTTATAGTATCCATATGTCACCTTATTTTTTTAGTCCATTATATATTACTAAAATATTAGACCTTGTAAGCACTTTATTTTGTCGTTAAATAATAAAAAATGTCTATAAAAAAAGCGTCCGCCAATAAAGCGGACGCCAAAAATCAAAATATTAAAGTTTTTTATAAATCGTTAAAATATTTTTCTCGTTCTCGTATTTATATTTAATGCTATCCATTGTCTTTTTAACCATATAAATACCAAGACCACCGATTCCCCTTTCTTCTGCCGATAAAGTAACGTCAGGGTCTTCTTTCGTCAACGGGTTATAAGGAACGCCTTCGTCTTCAAAACGGATGCAAACCGTGTTTTCGTCTTCTTTATAAATAAAATCTACTCTAACAGGACCGGGGGCCTTCGGATAACCGTATCTAACGATATTACTGAAAAGTTCGTCGATTGCGACGTTTATTTGCATTACCGTCTTAATCGGACATTTAATTTTTGCAAGTTGGTCTTCAATAAATTCGGTCGTAGCGTTTATATCGTTTAAGGTCGCCTTTTCAAACTCGATATGCGGTGCAGGTGCAGTTCCGAAATATTTAAGCGCAACCATCGTTATATCGTCGAATTGCGACGCTTCGCCAACAAATTCGTCAACCTTTGATTTAACGAATTCACACATTTCACGGACGTTTTCAAATTCACGACTGTTGAGAGTTTCCAAAAGTCTGCCTTCGCCAAAGAGTTCACCCGATATGTTTTGCGCTTCGGTAACGCCGTCGGTATAAAGATAAATTATATCGCCGTGGCTTAATTGCATTTCTTGTTCTTTATATTGAAAACCATCAAAACCTGCAAGAACAAATCCCGCTCTCGTTTTAAGATACTCGAATTTACCGTCTTTACGCTTAATAAGTGGCGGATTGTGTCCTGCGTTAAGGAATTTCAAAGCACCCGAGTTTAAGTCGATACTGCCTTGCCATGCCGTTACGAACATACCTGCGTCGTTTCCTTCGCAAAGGGCTTGATTGCCCGAAGTAAATACTTCGGATAAATTCAAATCCGTTTCGGTTAGTGTTTTAAGTTCGGTTTTAGCACGCATCATAAACATCGCTGCGGGAATACCTTTACCTGATACGTCTGCAATTAAGAAATTCAAATTGTCTTCTTTAGTTATATAGAAGTCGTAAAAATCTCCGCCTATTTCTTTTGCAGGATTCATACTTGCAAAAATATCAAAGTCGTGACGTTTCGGAAACGCAGGGAAAACGTTGGGAAGCGCCGAACTTTGAATATTCTTCGCAAATTCAAGTTCCTTGTCAATTCTCGCCGACGCTTCCGCAATATAATTTTTCAAAGTATCGACCGTCGAATTGATATCGTCGGAAAGCGACGCAAATTCTTCACTCGTTCTGACGTTTACGACAACCCCTAAATCACCACTCGCAATTTTTGCAAGCGAACCGTCTATTTCTCTTATTTGATTGACGACAACTCTTTTAATAAGTTGATATATTAATCCGAACAATACGGCGAAAACCATAATTTCCATAAAGGAATTGACGTAAAGCGCAATATCTCTCATTTGCAACGCTTCTCCTTTGGGAAGAAGTGATATAACGTAGTATCCCTTAAATTCCAAATATTTACAATAATATTCTTTTTCGCCAATTTTCAACTTAAATACCGAATCGGTATTTTTAAGCCAATCTCCGTCGTTAAGGAAGGAAAGGTCAACGTCATCATGTCCCGAAATAATGTCTATTTTATCTTTAAGTAAAGTGTTAAAGGCTATCGCAAATCCTTCGTTGCCGATATGCCTATTTCTAACAACACCGACAACTTTATCGTTTTTAATATCTGAACCTAAATCGTTTAAGTCCGCTTCTATCTCGTCTAACGACAAGTCCAAACTTTGTTCAATTTGAACGTTTGCAAGTTCGTCTTGAAGCCTATAAACGAAAAACGACGTCGCTAAAAAAGCAATCAGGACGGTAACGAAAAGCCAGCGTTGTACGGTTTGGGTTATATGGACGTTTTTAGACTTAATTTTGTTTTTCTTTCCCAAAATCGAAAGGGCAAGCGACGATAAAAATATTGCAGTACCCTTTGCAATAAGCATAGGTATAGTACACGCCTCGACAACAGCCATTGCTCTTTCGGGATCTGACATATTCGTTAAGAACACCATCGTTAGGTGAAAAACTTCCATAACGACGCCACTTGCGAACGATATTAAAAATCCGGGTTTTTTATTCTCGAATAAAAGTATTCTTAAAAGTGCCGAATAAACGCCTGCGATAATCGTCGATATCGAACAAGCAACTCTCGTATATGCACTGACACCCCAGTAAACCGAAAACCAACGTTCAACACCGCCGATAAGACCTGCAATAATACCTGCAGGTGCTCCGAACAAAAGACCTGCAGTCATAACCGCACCGTCTCGACAGTTAACTTGCGCTCCGGGAACAGGAATACCCCACTC
>JAZRYO010000142.1:0-3075 GCA_045600785.1 Christensenellaceae bacterium
GACAGTTAACGAAGCCTAACGAAGTTTATAAGAACAAACAAGCGTCGCCAAAAGAAAAAAACCTGTACTTATTCTCTACCGCTATTTTGTAGAGTTCGAGTATTTTCTCTCTACCAGTTAGCGACGCAACTAACATAATAAGCGTGCTTTCGGGAAGGTGGAAGTTGGTAATTAAACAATCCACACACTTGAATTTATACGGGGGATAAATAAATATACTCGTATCTCCCGAAGTTTCTTTTACAAACCCGTTTTCGTCGGCAACGCTTTCGAGTGTTCTTACGCTCGTCGTTCCGACGGCGATAATTCTTCTGCCTTCTTTCTTCGCCTTGTTTATAATCTCGGCGTTTTTACCGTCGATTTTATAATACTCAATGTGCATTTTATGTTCTTCTAAATTATCGACTTTTACGGGACGGAAAGTTCCGAGTCCGACGTTTAATTGTACTTCGGCAAACTCCACTCCCATACCCTTTATCTTTTCGATAAGTTCGGGAGTAAAATGCAGTCCTGCCGTAGGTGCTGCCGCCGAACCTTCTTCCTTGCAATATACCGTTTGATAACGGGACTGGTCTTTTAACTTTTCTTTTATGTACGGGGGAAGTGGCATTTCGCCGACTTTCGATAGTATATCTTCAAATATACCGTTGAAAATAAATCTTACTACCCTTCCGCCTGCGTCCGTCTTGGACATAATCTCGAAGGACAATTCGTCGGACACTTTAAGCGTTTTTCCTATCTGACATTTCTTGCCCGGTTTTACGAGAGTTTCCCAGTCCGTCAAATTTAGGCGTTTAAGTAAAAGTATCTCGACTTTTCCGCCGTGTTCGGTCGTCGCATAAATTCTCGCAGGGTAAACTTTGGTATTGTTTACGACGAGTACGTCCCCTTTTTTCAAATAATCGACTATATCGTAAAAATGTTTATGTTCGATTTCGTCGGTCGCTCTTTTATACACGAAAAGTCTTGAACTGTCTCTCGGCTCTACGGGAGTTTGTGCTATTAACTCTTCGGGTAAATCGTAATAAAAATCACTTGTCTTTAACATATTTTAGCCTTCTTCGTCAAAGAAAGACAACTGCTCTTTCAAATTTTTGGGTATCGGTTTTCCCAAATGTTCGTATGCCTTCGGCATTGCTATTCTTCCCCTTGGACTTCTCGATATAAAGCCTAATTGGAGTAAATAAGGTTCGTAAACGTCTTCTATCGTATTGCCGTCTTCGTTTATCGTCGCCGCCAAAGTATCGAGTCCCACAGGACCGCCACCGAATTTCTCTATCATTGACGATAACAGCCTTAAATCGATATTGTCAAGACCTAATTCGTCTATCTCCAAACGGTCCAAAGCGTGTTTGGTATCTTCAAAGGTTATAACGTCGTGTTTCATAACCGACGAAAAATCTCTTATTCTTTTAAGTAGTCTATTCGCAATTCTCGGCGTTCCCCTACTTCTTTTTGCGAGTTCAAAAGACGCCTTTTCTTCAATTTCCGTTCCAAGCGTTTTTGCAGACCTTCTGACAATTTCGGCGAGTTCTTCGACGGTGTACATTTCAAGTCTTAATAAAACCCCGAATCTATCACGAAGGGGAGAACTTAACATTCCCGCCTTGGTCGTCGCACCGACCAAAGTAAATTTTTTAAGGGGTATTTGCACCGACCTTGCGGAAGGTCCTTTACCGATAATAAAATCAAGTGAAAAATCTTCCATTGCGGGATATAAAATTTCTTCTACGTTATGGTTTAATCTATGTATCTCGTCAATAAAGAGTACGTCGCCTTCGTTAAGGTTGGTAAGTATCGACGCCAAGTCGCCCGCCTTTTCGATAGACGGTCCTGACGTCACTTTAATTTGCGAACCCATTTCAACGGCAATAATATGCGCAAGCGTAGTTTTACCGAGTCCCGGTGGACCGTATAACAAAACGTGGTCCAAAGGCTCGTGGCGAAGTTTTGCCGCTTCCATAAATACCGTCAAATTATTCTTGACTTTCTCTTGTCCGACGTATCCTTCCATAGATTTCGGACGGAGTATGTTCTCGACTTCGTCGTAGTCGGTTTTGGTACTTACTATTAAACTTTCGTCTTCTTCAAACATACCCTTTCCTACCTATTAAAAGTTTGTAGCGCAAGCGAGATAATTTCTTCTATACTCTTTGCACCGAGTTCCTTTGCGTTTTTTACGGCGTTTCTCGATTGAACTCCCGAAAAACCAAGCCCCATAAGTGCGATAATCGCTTCTTCATCTTGCGAGTCCAAAACTATGCCCGTCGTTCTTTCAACGGCTTCGACGTCTTGTAAATCCACGCCGTCCCGAAGTTCTAATATTATTCTTTCGGCAGACTTCTTGCCGAGTCCTTTTATTTTTGAAAGCGTTTTAACGTCGTTAGTCGCTATGGCGGTTGCCAAGTCTTTGACGCTTATTCCCGACAATATGCCTATGCCCATTTTAGGACCTACGCCCGATACCGAGATAAGTTTTAAGAACATATTTTTTTCGTCTTTACTGTTAAATCCGTATAATGCGCAACCGTCTTCTCTCACTTGAAAATACGTATATACGTCGCCTTCTTTATTTTCGGTAAGTTTTTGAAAAGCGGCGGCGGAACAAAAAATCTCGTAGCCTATGCCGTTGTTTTCCAAAACGACTCCACCGTCGAATATATCTATAACTTTTCCTTTTATATACGATATCATTTTATCTCCTTAACCTATGCCGAACGGCGCACGAAGTCTGTTCGTATTTGAGTGAGTAAGCGCAACCGCCAAAGCGTCCGCCGCATCGTCGGGTTTCGGAATACCGTCCAAGTTCAAAAAGGTCTTTACCATCGCTTGAATTTGGCGTTTCTCCGCCCGTCCGTATCCCGTCAACGCCTGCTTTATTTGAAGGGGTGTGTACTCGTAAAGTTTACCGCACTTTTTAACACAAGTTAAAAGTATTACTCCTCTTGCTTCGGCAACCTTTATTCCCGTCGTTATGTTGTTGTTGAAAAAGAGTTCTTCCATCGCTACTTCGTCGGGCTTATATTTTTCTATAAGTTTATTAACCCCCTCTTCCAAAATAGCGAGTCTTATGGG
>JAZRYO010000143.1:0-3201 GCA_045600785.1 Christensenellaceae bacterium
ACTTATGTCATCTTGAACTGAAAGACTTTTTAACGGAAATTTATAAAGTTGCAGAAGAAAGTTATAGGGTTTTGAAGAAAGGAAAATTTTGTGCAATATTAATGGGCGATATTCGAAAAAACGGTATGGTACAGTCACTTGCTTTTGAAACTATGCGGGTTTTTGAACTTGCAGGTTTTAAGACCAAAGAAATAATAATTAAGGAACAACATAATTGTAAAGCAACGGGCTTTTGGAAAACGAATAGCATTAAACATAATTTTCTGCTTCTTGCACACGAGTATTTATTTGTGTTTAAGAAAATTTAAAAAACGCACTATACTTAACTTTGTTATATCGTGTGTTTTCAAAAGAAAAAAGAAAGACTAACGAAAAAATATCGTTAGTCTTTTATCTTGTTTGAAAAACCATAAAAGAAGAATACTTTGAAAATGGTTTTTATATCTTAAATTTGATTTTATTTTTCAAATTTTTTGAGAAGGGACATTTTAAGTTTTTCCGCCTTTTCGCCGTAAGGGTGTTCACGAAGGGGTAAGTTAAAATGAGTGTTGCCTTTTAAGACGGTTTGCGGATGGGTAAATTCTCTAAACCCCCACTCACCGTGATATGCGCCCATACCCGAATGCCCCGTGCCGTTAAAGGGTACGCCTTTAACCATCATATGAACGCACACTTCGTTTATACAACCACCGCCGAATTGTTGAGTCGCCATTACCTTATTTGCCCATTTGATATCTTTGGTAAAAAGATACATGGCAAGTGGGTGTTCACGGCTTGCTATCGTTTCCAAAATATCGTCTATTTTGTCGTCGTCAAAAGGAACGACGGGAAGAACGGGACAAAAAAGTTCGTGATTAACGATTTCGTCGTTCTTATCTATCGGATAGAGTATAGTCGGAGAGAATTTGCAAGTTTCTTTAACTCCCTTGCCCCCGAAATAGATTTTATCTTTATAATCTTCGGCTATTTTTTCGCACTTTGAAAAAACGGCGTCGGAGATGAGTTTCGGGTATTCTCCGTTTTCTTCGGGGCGACTACCTAATTGACGGATAAACTCGTTTTTAAGTTCGAGTAAAAACTCGTCGGCAATTTCTTTGGCGACGGCGATTTGATTGACGTTTATACAAATTTGTCCTGCGTTGCACGACTTGAAAAACGCTATTTTTCTCGCTGCGTCCTTAATATTAGCGTCTTTTCTTACAATACACCAGTTGCCCGTTTCTCCGCCGAGTTCCAAAGCGACGGGAGTAAGATTTTTAGACGCTTCCGCCATAATATGTTTTGCAACCTTCGGCGAACCCGTGTAGAATATTTTATCAAATCTTTCGTTAAGACAAAAGTCGGCGACTTCGTGTCCGCCGTCGATTAAGGCTACGTAACTAAAGTCAAAGACTTCGCCTATAAATTTTTTAAGGACTTCGGTGCAAGCGCTACTTTTCGAACTCGTCTTAATTACCGTCGTATTACCGCCTGCGATACTCGCTATCAAAACGCCGAGAGAGAGAAGGATAGGGAAGTTAAACGGACTAATAATCAGCGCAACTCCGTACGGCATTTTATACACTTTCGTGGATAAACTCGGAAAGCACATAAGACCGCTGAAATGCCTTTCGGGTTTTGCCCATTTTTTAAGCCCTTTTATCGTTTCGTTTATCTCTACTATGATTGGACCGACGTCGCACAAATACGCTTCGACTTTACTTCTTCCAAGGTCGTCGTATAATGCCTTTTCAAATTCTTCTTCGTGGGAAAGAACGGCGTTTTTAAGTTTTTTAAGTTGTGCAATTCTAAACGAAACGTCTAACGTCTTTCCCGTCTTGAAAAATGCGCGTTGTTTTTCTACTATTTTATTTATATCGTTTTGCGTAAACATTGAGTTAATCCCCCTATTTGCCTATTTTATCGAGAATAGAATATATTTGTTTGTTAGTTAAAACTACGGGCGCAGAGTAGTTGACAGAGTCCAAAGACACCGCCCTTGCAATGTATTTATAATCTTCTTTTTTAATCAAATTTGTTGACGACGGAAAACCGCAAAGGTCGATTAGATTTTTAATTTTGTCAAGCACTTTTTTTGACGCCGTATCGTCGGTATCGCCGTCCATAAAAAGTCCTAAATATTTAGCAAGACGAGAGAGTTTTTCATTGCACTTTTTCTTTTGAAAATCCATAACGGGAAGAATAGATAACGCTATTGCGTTTCCGTGCGGAATATGATATTTTGCACCTATCGAGTGAGCAAAAGCGTGGACGTATCCCGCAAGTTGTTTGTTTATTGCGTTTCCGCCCAAATTTGCGGCAAGGCACATATTTTGTCTTGCGTCGATATCCTTCGGGTTATCGATAAGTTTCGGAAGATTATCAAGCACTAATTTAACGCACAGCATACTTTTTTCAAGGTCTTCTTTTGACGATTTAACGGACGCAACGACGCCTTCTAAACCGTGGCTTAAAGCGTCGATTCCGCAAGCGCAAGTTATGTTTTTAGGTGCGTTTTGGGTAAGTTCGCCATCTAAAATTACCGCCTTAACGTCAAGTCCTACGATAACTGTAGGTGTTTTTCTTCCTTTTTTGTTGGTGACGACCGAAGCTACGGTTATTTCCGCTCCCGTTCCTGAAGTCGTCGGCACGGCGATAATCGGCAGGGTTTTCTTTCTTAAAATCAAAAGTTTACGGATAAACGCTTTGGTCTTTTTGTTTTGGTTTCTACCGCCTGCGGAAATTAACTTGCAAGAGTCCATAACCGCACCACCGCCGAGTGCGATAACACACTCTGCTTTGCAATTAAAAAGTGCTTTTCTTCCGTTGTCGATAATAGTAAAGTTGGGTTCTGACGAAATATCCGAAAAAACCGAATAGGATATACCGTTTTCCTTTAAGGAATTTACTAATTTTTCGTGAAGACCGAGAGAATAAATCGTTTTGTCGGTAACGACGAGAACGCTTGAAAACCCGTATTTTTTACAAAGCGTCCCGACTGAATTTCTCGTTTCAAATCCCGAAACGGTTTCGGGAGTCGGCAAGGGTACTGCCTTAATTACGACATCCGGAAGTTTTCTTATTACCTTTCGTAAAATATAGAACATAAAATTTTCCTTATCCTTCGTAATTTATAATTATATATAATTATAACACGACGATACGACTTTTGCAACATATAAAAAAATTACTTGAAAAAAGAAAGAGAATTTATTATAATAA
>JAZRYO010000144.1:0-4686 GCA_045600785.1 Christensenellaceae bacterium
TAAAAGTTTCTTTTTCAAAATGTGGTTGTCGTCGTTGTCGGGACGAGTCATCGTATAACCTGCCGCCATACCACGAGGTATTATCGAAACTTCTTGAACAGGGTCGCAATGCGGTAAAAGTCTTGCCAAAATTGCGTGGCCCGCTTCGTGATAAGCCGTAATTCTTTTATCCGTTTCGGTCACTAACCTACTCTTTTTTTGCGGTCCGATAACTACTTTGTTTATCGCTTCGTAAATATCTATATTATTGATAACCTTTTGGTCCTTTCTCGCCGCTAAAATCGCCGCTTCGTTAAGAAGGTTTGCAATGTCCGCACCCGAAAATCCTGCGGTTAATCTCGCCAAAGTCTTGAAATTTACGTCGGGAGATAACGGTTTGTTTCTCGAATGGACTTTAAGTATCGCTTCACGACCTTTAACGTCGGGCATATTAACGTAAATTTGTCTGTCAAATCTACCCGGACGAAGAAGTGCGGGGTCTAATATATCCGCACGGTTTGTCGCCGCAATGATAATTATACCGTCGTTTGCTTCAAAACCGTCCATTTGTACTAAAAGTTGGTTAAGAGTTTGTTCTCTTTCGTCGTTTCCACCGCCGAGTCCCGCACCACGTTGACGACCGACGGCGTCGATTTCGTCGATAAATACGATACACGGCATATTTCTTTTTGCCATATTGAACAAATCTCTTACTCTACTCGCACCTACGCCGACGAACATCTCAACGAAGTCCGAACCGCTTATCGAGAAGAACGGAACGTTTGCTTCACCCGCTATCGCTTTTGCAAATAAAGTTTTACCCGTTCCCGGAGGTCCTACGAGTAGCACCCCCCTTGGAATTCTTGCGCCTACTTCCGAAAACTTCTTCGGCGCTTTCAAAAAGTCGACTATTTCTTTTAATTCTTCTTTTTCTTCTTCCGCTCCGGCAACGTCCGAAAACCTGACCGAAACGTTTTGGTTTACTCTCGCATTAGTCCTACCGAAGTCCATTGCCCCTTTCGTACCGCCCCCTGCGGAACGGATAATCATAAACACGAGAACGAGTCCCAAAACGAACATTAAAGCGGGAACGATTATGCTTGAAAAGAAAGAACCTTGATTGGGGTCTTCACTGTCTAACTCAATCTTGTTTTTCAAAATCTCTACTTCGTCGTCGAAATTTTGGGGATATTCGGCAGATTTATATACCGCAACGTATCTTCCCGACTTTTCGTTGTAGGAATAACCCGTTAATTTGTAGCCGTCGAAGATAATCTTGTCGATTTTAACGCCGTTATACTTTTTTATCGTCGTATTGTTTGCGTCGTACGATAAAACGGTCGTCGTTTCGTAAATCGGTTCGCCTTGTTCGTTTTCTCCGACTTTAATCTCCGTCGTTTGATAATCTATACCGCAAAGTTTGAAAAACTCACTCGTCGAAACTTCCTTCGATGACGAAGAAAACACGCCGAGAAGTACCAAAACGCCTATAACGCCAAGCGCTATCAGTATGATTATCAGTAATTTGTTTGATTTTTTCTTCATAATGCCCTAAAACTACTCCTTTTGGCTATACGCCTATTTTCAAGGCTATTCTATCATAATTATATATAAAAAACAATAATAAATACCGTAAATAACAATTTTAACGAATTTTTCACAATTTAACGTCGTGTTATATTGCGTTTTTGCGGTCTAAATCGGCATATATTGTGGTTTTTATAGTAAAAATACCCTATTCTACACTATTTTTCCCATATTTAGTGCCTTTTATACCGTTTACCACAAGAAAAACAACACCTTGTGTATATTTTGTTGATTATTTATTTTAGCCGTTTAGTTGTCAAGAAACGGTCGTTTTTGCTTAAAAACGCTCTAAAAAACGCTAAAAACGGGTATTTTTGCCCATTTTTCCACTTTTATTTGTTTCACGTGGAACTTTCCACGGATAGAAATTGTTTCACGTGAAACATTTTTAACCGTTGTTTCACGTGAAACATTATAAACTATAAATACGCATTTGTAAAGAGAAAAATAAAACAAATTTTAATATACGCATAAATTTTTATAATTTTTCAAAATGTTATTAAGTTATTATATTTGTTAAAGACGGAAAATATTATCAAATACGATAAAAAGGCTTAAAATTCAACATATAAACTCAAAAAGTATAAAATTTTGCAATAGAGAAATGGCGCATAAAATATTTGGCGCAAAACGACAAAAAGCGCAATTATAAGACGGTAATTATATTTTTCGATATAATTACTTCTAAAACGACAAATTATTTGTTTTTCGTACGTTTTGCCGTTTTAAGTCTTTTTGTAAGGGGTTTTATCGAAAACGGATAAAAGTTTTGTCTTAAATTAAGAGTTTTCATAAATTAAAGTCGAAAAGGGGTGTGTCCGAATATATAAGGGTAATTTTATCAAGTTAAACGGGTTATAAGAATTTCGATTTTTTCTTGGTTTTAATTATTTTTCAATATTTTATTTATTCTTTTCTTTTAAGTTTTTTTAACTCAAATTTTTGTTTTTTTTCTTTTTATTCGACAAAATATCTTTTTCGACGTGGATTTAATTTAATGTGCGCCAAAATAATTTATCTTATAATATAAAAAATGCGCCCCTTTTAATTAAAGTGGCGCATAATATTTTTAGGTATTAAAAAAGACTTAAAGAAAACTTTAAGTCTTTTAATTTTAGTGAATAGTTTCTTTAACTATGAACTCAATAATTCCCCAAAGATAACCTAATACTTTATCAAAATTATCTAAAACGTAAGTTTTAACAAGTCCGTCGCCTGCGATATCTAATATCATATCGCCAAATGCGGAAATTTTATCTCCTGCAAAGAAAACTGCTACGATAATTACTGCTGCAAATACAAGTCCTAAAACCGCTCCGAAGAATTTGTCGAAAACTCTTATTACTTTTAAGTCCGAAATAGGAGTTATCAATCTTCTGATAAGTTTATAGAGAAGTGAAACGACAATCCACAAAACGATGAAAAGTAAACCTTTTACAACGTATAATGAAGCGGAAAGAGTTAATGCTTCGTCAAAAAACTTGAGATTTGAGAACAAATCTTTAATTGCATTGATGAAATTCTCGAAAAATTCAAATCCGGCAAGTAATTCAAAGACAGGTTCTAAAAGGAAGAACGCTCCGACAATTCCGATGAACCAACCGACAATCTGTAAAAGTTGTCTGGTCAAACCCCTAAATCCGCCGATTAAACCGAAGAGTAGGAGTAATGCACCGCACGCTATATCCAAAATCATGGAAATAACCTCCAAAATATATTCTTTTTTCTTATTTTATCACAAAATATGCCCATTTGCAAGCAGTTTAATAAATTTTTTAAGTGTAATAATAAAAGCGTATGAAAAATTACTGCTTTGATACTGAAAATAGGTTAAGTTTTATGGGACTCGGCAATAAAATCGCAAATTTTACGAAGGAAAACACGCCGATTGTCGTTTGCATCGGAACCGACGCAGTATTAGGCGACAGTTTAGGTCCGACGGTTGGCAGTATGTTAAAGGAAAAAATCGGCGGTAAAACCTATATTTTCGGCACTTTGGACCAACCGATTACCGCTAAAGAAGTTGATTTTATGTCAGAATTTATAGAAAAGGTGTATCCAAATTCTACCGTTTTAGCCGTGGACGCCGCACTCGGTGATAAAAAAGACGTGGGTACAATCAAAATTTTCGACGACGGCATTAAACCCGGACTCGGCGTAAAGAAAAATTTGTCGAAAATAGGCGATATAGGTATAATCGGCGTCATCGACGAAAAAGATAAAGGCAAAAAAATGCTATCTTCCGTTAGATATTCGTCCGTTTATAAGATGGCGACCGTCATTTCCGACGGCATTGCCGACTTTTTTTACCGTTTTAGATAATATAACCTTATATAATTATATACTTGCAAAAGCATAATTATTATGTTAAAATATATTCGCAACACAAAACACAAAAAAATAAATAAAGTCTAATAACATTGTATATGCCTATATACATCTCTTTAATCGTTATTAGACGTATTTTGTTTTTGTGTTGCAACTTTAACAAGGAGTGTATTAGGAGTGCGCTCTTTTTGGGCGCACTTTTTTCATGTTATATAATATGTTTACGAAACAGCAACTTTTAGAGTGTAAATTATACGATTTAAGAGAAATCGGGGAACAAGTCGGGGTAAAATCGCCGACGAATTTGAAAAAAGCCGATTTAATTGAAGAAATTTGGGCTATTATTAACGGCGAAAAGAGTAAACACGTTGCAACAAGGGGAAGAAAAGCAATTCCGAGATTAAAAGAAATAAATATCTCCGTTGACGATGCGGACGAAAAATACCAAAGAAAAATCGGCGAACTGCTAAAAGAAAACGATACGTTAAAAGCCGAAATCGAAAGTTTGCAAAAGAAAATCGAAGCAATTAAAAACATATTAGGAATATAATATACGGAAAAACAGCATTATTCGATGTTAAAGTGGCTAAATATAACAAATTTTACTTAAAGTGTTGACTTTAACAAAAAAAATGCATATAATATTAGTACAAGGTAAAACCTTGGTGCGAAAACAAGATTTTCGTGCTATCGTTGAAGCGCATATCTCGGTCAGGGGAGTCGTGCGTGGAGATGCGTAAAAAGGTTAACGTTTATCCAACTCCTGAATAGGCAATAGCCAAAAGAAAAACG
>JAZRYO010000145.1:0-1872 GCA_045600785.1 Christensenellaceae bacterium
CGTTCGATACCGTAGTATCCGACGCTTGCGGTATTGCAATTTGTACGGTTACTTCAAAATTTTCGTCGTCGTATTTATCTATTCCCATTGCAACTATTATGGCAGTTTTTTTAATGTCGATTAGACCAAAGTCGTTTGTAAAAAAGAATAAGGTCAAAAATGCCAAACAAATGGGTACTAATTTAGTTTTTAGAAATTTCATTTATTTTTCTCCTTTTTAAGTAAAAACAAGGCGGGAAAAACGTATGATACAAATGCAAAAAAATAAACGAAATAGGTCTGAACGATTTTTAATCCGATAAAATAAAAATCGTCGGTAATTACGGTAATTATCAAAGAAATTACGTTTATGATTATTGCGGGTATTATCTCTTTTTTGAAGTTAAAAACCTTTGATAAAGCATAGGAAGAAAAAGCAAGTGGCATAGATATTGTAAATATTCCCGAGATAGATATAAACATACTTGCAACAAAATCAAACCTTCCGATATTCGCTTTTGCAATGCTAAACTTTCCCATTCTGACAGGGGCAAAAAATTGTCTTTCGGTTATAGAACCGAACTCGCTTACAATCATTATCATATAGAAAAGAAGAATAAGTCCACAAGCGACGTAAGTAAAAATTATTTTACTTTTTTGTTTATTTTCACGCTTAAAATTTCCAAGCATAAATAGAAAATAACTACTGTCAAAAAACCATAACGCACCGTTTTTCGAACCTTGTAAAACGTCTTTTATCGGTACGCCTATAATAGGTAAAACGTTAGTAAAGTCCGCGTTCGAAAATGATAACGCACATAAAATAATTATCGCCGAAAAAGTAAAGTAGGCTAAAATCTCCGAACATCTTCCGAAAGCATTTAAACCTTTATACGATATAAAAAGACTTACGAAGAAAAACGGAATAAATAGAAGTATGGACGGCGAAGTTTCGTATAGAGTAAGTTCAACGTAGTTTTTGTGTTCTAAAACGGGTATATACGATTTTAATAAAAAGTAAAGTGCGTATATAAAAAACACAAATTTAACAGTCTTTTCCCCAAGCGTTTCGCTTACTATTTCATAAAAGGTTTTGTCTTTATACTTGTCGCATAATTTTAGCATAAAAAACAAGGAAATTCCGTCAAAAATAAGATTTATTAAGGCGGATAAATAACAAGATTCTTTTGATTTTACCGCCGTTATTGCGGTCATAGTTATCAGTTTACCCGATAAGATGAACGCTAAATATATAAAACATACTTGTCTAACCGTTAATTTGTTTTTCATATTATTTTCCTTGTCTAACTTTATTTTTTGAATTAAACGTTTCGGGACGGTTTTTCATTTTTACGACGTTTGCCATATAAATGCCGTCTTGCAAATCGTTTTTAATCGTCGGTGAATAGGGTGCCATATACGGCGAACCGTAGTTGTTCATAGTGCATAGATAACAAAGTAAAAACGCCGTAAACATTATCATACCGTATAGACCTATCGAACCTGCAATAACTAAAAATATAAGCCTTAAAACCGAAGTCGTTTCAATTAGTTCGGGTACGGTGTATATACTTATTCCCGAAAGTGCCATAATGAGTATCGCAGGGGTAGATACGATTCCTGCGTTTACCGCTGTTTCGCCTAGTACCAAAGCGCCGACTATTGCGAGTGCCATACCGACGTATTTAGGCATACGCACACTCGTTTCGTTAAGTATCTCGAAAATGATTAAAACGAAAAACATTTCAAGACTCGGCGAGAAAGGGATATCTTTTATACTGTTTATAATAGTCAGTAAAAAATTTAGCGGAATAAGTTGCAAGTGAAACAGTTGCGACGCTACGTAAACACCGGGGAGGAGAATTGAGAAAAGTAGCGAAAATATTCGCAAAA
>JAZRYO010000146.1:0-2651 GCA_045600785.1 Christensenellaceae bacterium
AATAATTTAATCATTTTTAATTCAAATTCTTATTGTTATTTATACTCTTAATAAATTGCTTATCATCAATAATATCCGAAGTTTCCTTACGTTTCGGCATAGACAACGGAAGTTCGATTTTAATTACTTCGTTTTCAAAAGGTAAATCTAATTTGTCGTCATTATATCCGAATTCATTTGATAAAACCTTTAATTCTTCGGAGTAATTTTTAATACAGTCTTGAACGGCGACTTTAACGACTTTAATCATTTCGTCTTTAATCTCGTTAAGTTTATCGCAATTTTTTGAAATAATATCGATAATTATTTCGTCGTTAATTTTAATTTTATCCGTTTTTTCTTTCAAACGGTTGTTAATTGTAATATTTAAGGTCGTAATTTTACTAATCGCCTTGTTAAGTTCGACAGATAAACTTTCTTTTTGTTTATCGTCTTTACACTTCGAATATTCAGATTTGCATTTTGTAAGCGTTTTTTGTGCCGTCTTATATTCGTCGGTTTTATAAAACTGCTTTTTTTCGTTTTGAACGAGTTCTTTTAAGTCTTCCGTTTCGTTAAACAAATTAAAAAAGTCATCGCCTAAAATTTCGCAAGTCTTTTCAGCGGAACTGATTTTAACGTCTTTAATAGTAGAATTTAAGACCGTCAAATACTTCTTTTTAAGTTCTTCTTTTTTGTCTATGTATTTTTCGTTAAAATTTGTACTCATATCGCTCATACGTTTTTCAAATACTCGATTTCTTCCTTCGTAAGTTTTCTTACTTCGCCACGATTAAGACCGTGCAACTCAAAATCGGCAATCTTTATTCTCTTTAAGAATACGACTTCTTTTTTAATTGCTTCAAACATTTTTCTTATTTCTCTGTTTTTGCCTTCGTATATCGTTATATGAAATTTGGTAAAAGACTTGTTCTCTTCAAGTAAAACGACTTTTGCCTTTTTGAATTTTTCGCCGTTATAGGTTATACCGCCACGAAGTTTATTTATGTCATAATCGCTGATATTTCCTTCGATTTTGACGAGATAAGTCTTTGGAATTTCGTTTCTCGGGTGAGTTAAACGGTTAGCAAAATCTCCGTCGTTGGTAAAAAACAAAAGTCCTTCAGAATCATAGTCTAATCTTCCAACGGGATAAACTCTGTTTTGAAGGTTTGGAAGTAAATCCATAACCGTTTTTCTACCCTTGTCGTCGCTAACGGTACAAACGTATCCTTTCGGCTTATTCATAACGTAATAATCATACGATTTGATTTTAGAAATCAAACTACCGTCAACGGTAATTTTATCGTTTAATTCGTCAACTTCGTCCCCAAGACGTGCAATTTTACCGTTAATTTTAACGTGAGAGTCCTTGATAAGTTCGTCGGCGTGTCTTCTCGAACCTACACCACATTCTGCTAAAAATTTGTTTATTCTCATAATTTTTCCTTTTTTATAGAATTATTATATAATTTTCACGTTAAAAAATCAAGGATTTTTTAGCCTATTGCTTATTAAAACAGTAATCTAAAAGTTCTTCCGACCTTTCAAACATTTGCGGACTGTCTAAAACGACGCAAACAAGTTCAATATCGTCCCTTTTTGCACTTGATACCAAACATCTACCCGCTTTTTTTGTATAACCCGTTTTAACTCCTGTTGCGCCGTCAAATCTCGATAAAATTTTATTTTTATTTTTCCAAACAATTTTATCCCCCGAATTTATTTCGGTCGCAGTATATTTTTTTGTTGAAACTATCGTTCTAAACGTTTCGTTTTTTAAGGCGTAAGCAGTTATTTTTGCGAGGTCTTTAGCCGTTGAAAAACTCGTTTTGTCAGGAAGTCCGTGCGGATTATCGAAATTACTGTTATAAGCCCCCAAACTCTTTGCTTTTTCGTTCATAAGAAATGTAAAATTTTTTATACTTCCCGATAAAGATACCGCAAGCGTTTCCGCACAATCGTTTCCCGAACGAAGCATAAGACCGTATAATAAATCTAAAACGGAATATTTATCGTTTTCTTTAAGATATACGCTACTCCCTTCAATTCCAACGCAATTTTTCGGAACGGTAATTTCTTTATTTATATCGTAGTTGTCGATAACGGTTATTGCCGTTAAAATTTTGGTCGTACTTGCAATAGGCAACTTAATTTCGGCATTTTTTTCGTATAAAATCTCGCCCGAATTGACGTCGATAACTATTTCCGATTTTGAAACGGTATATTTTGCTTGAACTTCTTTACCGATATTTATATATGAAAACGGTAAAATTAAAATCATAAAAGATAAAATAATTTTCGCAAATTTAGACATTTTTGAATTGTTTTACGATTTCATTTGCACTATCTATAATCTTTGTGTAAACGTCTTCGTTTCCCCCTATTATTTTTATAGAATCGCCGTCGTCGATTAAAAAACCTGCAGGCTTTAACGATACGACCGCACCGCTTCCACCTGCATAAGGTTGAGGTTTATCGGTTAATATTTTAACGTCGCCGTATTCTCCACCACCCGTTAAAAAAGCAAAACTTACCTTACTTAAAGGAATTATCGTTTTTCCGTTTTCGGTTTTAATGGGCGTTCCTATAACGGTGTTTACGTCAACGATATCGTTAATATCTTTAATTGCCGACGACATAAGTTCATTAATTTTTTGATAATTATATTT
>JAZRYO010000147.1:0-3936 GCA_045600785.1 Christensenellaceae bacterium
ATCACCGTTTGCTTTGGACTTTTAATGCTTTCGGTTTTGTTTTTTTCTGGTATGAAAATCAAGCATTTTCTTATAATTTTAATACCCGTAATAGTTTTAGCACCGCTTCTAATTATTATCGAACCGTATAGGTTAAACAGACTTTCGGCATTTTTGAATCCGTGGGCTTCTCCAAAAGGAGAAGGGTATCAACTTTTACAGTCGTTATACGCTTTGGGGTCGGGCGGTTGGTTTGGCGTCGGACTCTTTAATTCAAGACAAAAATTTAAGTTTTTACCCTTTTCGGAAAGCGATTTTATTTTGGCAGTAATAGGCGAAGAAACGGGGTTTATCGGACTTTTATTTTTATGCGCTTTGATTGCGTACATAGGGTATAAAGGACTTAAAATTGCCTTAAATTGCGAAGATTTTTACGGATATATATTAGCCGTCGGAATATCTTGTCTATACATAATACAATCTGTTGTAAACGTTTTGGTCGTTACGGGAAGCATTCCGCCGACAGGACTACCGCTTCCGTTTATATCGGCAGGAAACACGTCGCTTGCGGTTTTTTTCTTTTCGTTTGGAGTGCTTTTTAATGTTTCGAAACAAAAAAATTAACAATTTTTATTCTTTTTCATATTATGTTATGGAGGAGAATTTATGGCGGAATTTTACGTTAAGGGCGGTACTAAATTGCAAGGAACGGTTAAAATCGACGCTTCAAAAAATGCGATTTTACCTATAATTGCCGGAAGTATACTTTGCACAGGCAAAGTAATTATCGACGATTGTCCGCTATATACCGACGTCCAAAAGACGTGCGACATTTTAAAAAAACTCGGAAGTAAAATTACTTACGAAAACGGAAATTTATCTTTAGATAACAAGGACCTTAAAACGAAGTATGTAAATAACGACTTAACCAAAGATATCAGGGCTTCGATTTTTATGATAGGACCTATCCTTGCAAGGTTTCATAAAGTAAAGATATCCTATCCCGGCGGTTGTCAAATAGGAAGGCGTGGGATAAAGGTACATTTGCACGCTTTTCAAACTCTCGGGGTTAAAATAAAAAAGAAAAAGAAGTTTTTGAAATGTAAATATAATAAAACACGGTTAAACGAAGTTTATTTCGATAACGTAAGCGTTGGCGCAACCGAAAATCTCATTATGTTTACTTGTCTAAACGACGGAGTATATAAATTACATAACTGCGCAAAAGAACCCGAAGTTATAGACCTTGTTAATTTTTTAATAAAAATGGGTGCTAAAATCGAAGGTGCGGGAACGAAAGATATTACCGTTTACGGAGTAAAAAAGTTATCGGCGACGGAGTATAGACCTATTCCCGACAGAATAATGGCGGGAACTATGCTGATAGCCGGTGCGATTACGGGCGGGAAAGTAAAACTCGAAAACGTAATTCCAAAGCACTTGTCGTCGCTTATAAACGTGTTGAGAAAGACGGGTGCAAAAATAAGCGTCAAAAAAGACACGGTAGAAATCGACGGGGATAAAAATTTAATAAGTTTCGGTAAAGTCGTCGCAAGACCGTATCCTTCGTTTCCTACCGATTTGCAATCGCAATTAACGGCACTTGCAACCGTTTTGGACGGAAAATCTACGGTTTCCGATAAAATATTTTCAAAAAGGTTTAATCACGTCCCCGAACTTAATAAAATGGGCGCAAAAATAAGTATTGAAAAAGATACGGCGTATATAGAAGGCGTAAAAACTCTTTACGGCACACACGTTTGTGCGGAAGATTTACGGGGCGGAGTCGCTTTGGTTTTGGCGTCGTTAAAAGCCGAAGGCAGTTCTGTTATTTCAAACGTTGCTTTTATTGATAGGGGATACTATAAAATCGAAGAAAAGTTGAATATGCTTGGCGCTGACATTAAACGGGTATAACGTTTGGGCTGTAAAAAAGCAAAAAAATGCTTTTTTACAGCCCTTATTTTTTATTTTATAAAAAATTTAAGCAAAAATAATGCAAAATTTTTGTTTTTATGTTATAATAAAAAAAATGAAAAAGAAAGTCGTTATTTGGATTTGTTCTTGCGTTGCGGTACTTCTTAGCGCAATTTTATCTTTTTTTTGGTTGTTCAGCGTTAAGTTCGTATCGGTGAACGTATCGAACGTTTCTGGAACGAAGTCCGAAATAATTTCCGAACTTAATAATGAACTTGAAGATTGTTTCAAGAAAAAATCCACGTTTTCTTTTAAGGAAGACGACGTAAGAAAAATCGTTGAAAAATATCCCGACGTTAAGTTTTTATCTATGGAAAAAGATTTTCCGGACAGGGTAATCGTATCCGTTGCGGAAAGGTCGGAAAAATATGCGATTTTAGAAGGCGACGAGTATTATTTCGTGGACGACGAGTTTGTATATTTATCTAAAGGTGAAACGCCTAACGGTTTTACAAAAATCGAGATTTTAGATTCTTCGGTTTCTTTTTCTGAAAAATCGTTTGGACAAACTCTTTCGGTGAAAAACGGACTTTTTAATTATTTGAATAAAATCTTTTACGGGTTTTCAGACGGATTAAATACCGTTAAGGAAATAAAGGTCAGCGAAGGGAAATCGAGAATATCCTTCCAAACGTTTACCGGCGTCGTCATTGAATTTCGTTTATCGTCGGGAAAAAACGGAAACGATATGACTTCGGACGAAAAATCGCTTTTGGTAAGTAAAGTTCCTTTAGTGGAAGAAAGATACGATTTGCTATCCGAAAAAGAAAAGAGCGTGGGGTACTTACTTGTTTACTTAAATAACGACGGAGAAACGAAAATAGAATACAGTAATGAAGGTTAGTATGAATAAAGGATGTGTTGCCGTTTTGGATATCGGTTCGTCGAAAATTACTGCATTTATCGGCGAAAAAGGTGTAAACGGCGTATTTTCGATTAAAAATTCCGCGTCGAGAAGATACGAAGGTTTTTCCGACGGAAAGTTTTTCGACGAGAACGATTTTGAAAGGGCGGTTATTAGTGTTTTGGATGCAATTCAAGGCACTTATAAACGTAAAATCAACGAAATTTTCGTTGGTTTCCCCGGGGGATTTGCAAAAATCGAAAACAAAAAATACAAAATAGTTTTTGATGGCGGGAAAAAGAAGAAAATTCTAAATACCGACGTTTTAGACTTGTTTTACGCAAGTGAAAAAAAGATTATCGACGACGATTATTACGTTACTTCAAGGCGTGCCGTTTATTATATAGTCGATGGCAACTTAAAAACGGACAAGCCGATAGGAACGAAGTCTTCTATGCTTGGCGGAAATTTGTCTTTCGTTCTTGCCAAAAAGAGTTTTATTGATAAAGTACTTGGAATTTTATCAAAGAAAGGCATATCGGTTAAAAAATTCATATACGACGCTTATGCGGAAGGTTTATCCCTTCTTCAAAAGGAACTTCGAGAACTTCCTTGTTTGGTCGTCGATATAGGGTATATAACGACTTCGGCGGTTATCATATATAATAACGGTGCAACGGCAACTTTTTCAAAGGACTTCGGCGGTGGATTTATCACCTTTGAACTTTTGCAAAAGTTTAATTTAGATTTAGATTTGGCGGAAGGACTTAAACGTCAAATAAATTTAGGATTTACAAAACGTGGAAGCGTAGGATATTTCGTTGAGTCGGACGAAAAATCGGTTGAAATTTCGGTTGACGAAGCAAATAACGTCGTCGTTCAAAGTTTAGACTATTTAGCCGAATCGTTAAATCAATTTATTGAAGAAAACAATACCAAACTTGACAGTTCAAGTAAAGTATATATAACGGGTGGAGGTATCTCGTATATGCGTGGTGCGGTCGAACACTTATCGTCAAGACTCGGACTACAAACCGAAATATTAAAACCCGTATCTCCGCAATATTCAAAACCCATCGAATCATCGAAAATAAGCGTTTTGGATATGGCGTTAAAAGAAGAAAAAATTTAGGGGG
>JAZRYO010000148.1:0-1421 GCA_045600785.1 Christensenellaceae bacterium
ATCTAATTATTCCAAACAATGTTAGTTCGATAGGCGAATATGCTTTTTACTATTGTAGCGGACTTACGAACATAACAATACCGAACAGCGTAACTTCGGTAGGAGATAGTGCGTTCTCTAATTGCAGTGGACTTATAACCATAAATTACAACGGAACAAAAGCAGAGTGGCAGGCAATTTCAAAAGTTGGTGGCTGGAATAATAAGGTTCCTTCTACTTGTGTCATTAAATGCACTGACGGAGATTTAAGAATTAACGATTAAATTAAATAAAAAAACACGCCCTGCTTATCCAGCAGGGCGTGTTTTTGCAACACTCAAAATACTTCTAAAAACAAGGTATGTGTATATATTTTAACCTTTTATTATGAAGTTTACAAGTCTATCCTTAACGACTATTACCTTAACGATTTCTTTGCCGTCAACCATTTTAACGATAGTGTCGTTAGAAAGGGCGATAGATTTGATTTCGTCTTCGGTAGCGTCTTTGGAAACGTAAATTTTGGTCTTAACTTTGCTGTTGATTTGAACGGCGAGTTCGATTTCGTCTTTAACTAAATCGTTTTCGTTTGCCGTAGGATAATCTTCTAAAAATACCGATTTTTTATAACCCCTTATCGACCAAAGTTCTTCGGCGAAGTGGGGAGCGCAAGGCGAAAGAAGTAAAATCAACGTATCTATTGCCTTGTGCATATAATAGGCCGATTTGTTTTCAAGTCCGTCGTACTTATAAATTGCGGTTACGAATTCCATAAGTCTAGCAATAGCGGTGTTAAACGAGAATTTATTCATATCGTTATCGACCGATTTTATTGCGTAGGCTTGTGCGTAAAGCAATTCTTTATCGTCTTTACTTGGCGCACTTTCTTTTTCGGACGGATATTCGTTAGCCTTCAAAACGATTCTTTCAATTCTGTCTGCAAATTTTGCTATCGACTTAATACCGTTATCGTCCCACGGTCCGCCTTCGACGTAATCGAAACCGAACATTAAATACATTCTGAAAACGTCCGAGCCGTAAGTATCTATATAACTGTCGGGCGAAACGACGTTGCCACGAGATTTACTCATACGGTTGCCGTCGGGCCCTAAAATTATGCCTTGGTGAGTTAACGACTTAAACGGTTCGTCGAAGTTTAAGTATCCCATATCACGAAGGGCTTTTGTTATAAACCTTGCGTAGAGAAGGTGCATACAAGCGTGTTCCGGACCGCCGACGTATTTATCGACGGGAAGCATTTTGTTGATAACTTCGGGGTCGAAAGGCATATCGTCGTTTTTATTGTCGGGGTATCTTAAATAATACCAACTCGAACAAACGAAGGTGTCTAACGTGTCGGGGTCTCTAGTCGCTTTGCCACCGCATATAGGACACTTGGTATTCATAAACGACTCGCATTTTGCAAGCGGAGATTTTCCGTC
>JAZRYO010000149.1:0-3084 GCA_045600785.1 Christensenellaceae bacterium
GTATATTCTTCGGTGGCATTATAATCGCCTTCGTAAACGATTATCGTAGCACCGCATAAATTTTCTCCTTTCCAAATTCCAGAACTTGAATAACTGTCAAAATACGTTAAAGGAACGTAAACAGTGTTTTCGTAATCTAAAAACGGACAATTTTCGAAAGTTGACGGTAAAACCACGGGCGGTTCGTCGTTTAACGAATAAATTCTCGATAAGTTTTCGCAGTTGATGAAAGCGTTCCGTATTATCGCTAAATTTTCCGGAAAAGTTATCTCCGTAAGACTTTTACAATCCATAAAAGCCGTTTCCAAAATGGCAAGAAGGGACGACGGTAAATAAACGTTTTTGAGATTATTACAACCCGAAAATGCGCTTTCCGAAATACTTTCTACGCCGTTTGGAATAATTAGGTCAACCAAACAAACGCAATTTTGAAAAGCACCTTTCGGAATTTCTTCTAATCCGTTTGACAAAACCAAAGTTTCAAGCCATTTACAATCGCTAAACGCATATTCGCCTATACTTTTAACGGTGTTCGGCATTGTTAAAGTCGTAAGTACGGAAGTGCCTTCAAAAGCGTATTTACCTATACTCTCTACTTTGCTTGGCAACTCAACTCTATATATTTTACATTTTTGGAAAGCGTAGTCGCCTATCTTTTTAAGTTCGCTCGGAAAATCGAAAGTGTTTAAGCCAACACAACCGTAAAATGCGTAATCGGCTATTTCGGTAATGGCGTCGGGCATAACGAACGGCTCTAACTTACTAACGTTATAAAAACATCTCTTGCCTAATTTAAGCAATGTCTTCGGAAGGTAAATATTTATTACGTCCACGTTTTCGAATGCGCTGTCCATAAGTTCGGTGACCGTAAACTCGGTGTTCGAATACGTCGCAGATTCGGGTATCGTAATTTTGAAATGCGCTCCGAAATAGGTTTTCGATAAGTCGTCGGTTAAGGGCATTACGCCTACCGTTTTATCTTTTGCGGATAAAACCTTATATCTAAAATCGCCGTCGAAAAAGATAAGTCCGTCAACGATTTTTTCAAGGTATCCGCCCGCCGTCTTCCACGCATTATAGTCGCTTTCATAACCTATTCGTTTAGTGCATGCTTCGTCTTCGAAACAGCACTCGCAAATTGAACAGTAATATGCGTCTTTATATCCGTCTTTTTCGGTAGTCGAAAAAACGCCGTCAACCTTACTTGCATCGTGTTCGTCTAAAAGGGGATATTCGGTTTCGGAACTATAAAAAGACTCTCCGACCTTATCGTATAATCCTATTTTTTTAGACGAGTTTTCTTTGCAAGGAACGAAATCTCTGACTAACTCTCCGTTTTCATACATCTTCAATGAATACAATCTCATTTTAACGCACTCTACGGTGCTTTCGTTAAATCCACCGAAAACGCAAACGTGGTCTAAACTTACCTGACCGCCCCACGAAAATTCTTGACTGTATTTGACCGTTCTGTCATCATAGTTTCTAAGGTCTATGTAGTTATAATCACCGCTTCGTCCAAGGTCAACGACGTATCTATTTCCGTTGGTCATTGCATATCCTTCAACGGTCATATCGCCCATACCGAAGACGGTTTTACTCGACTTGTTGAAAAGCGTCCATCTGCAATTTGGAATCGTATAACCTTGCGCATAGGCGGTTTTACAAGTGCCGAGTATAAAACTGTCGCTATATTCAAGGGGCATAAAGTCCATAAGCGCCGTTAAATTATACGATGCGTTTATTCCCGTATCTAAATACTCGTTTCCGTCCGAATAGATATATTCGAGTGCAGTATATCCGTCGGGGAGTTCGTTTTCCGCATAGGTTATAGCGGTTGGCTTAAATAGTCCGACCGTTCCTATAAGCGAAAAACATAAAGTTAAAAATAAAAATTTTTCAAGAAGTTTTTTCATAATTTTTCTCCGTTAATCTATGGGTAGCCACTTCGGTGGCGTATCTAATGATTCGTTTGGTTCTTCCGATTCCGTTATTACGTCGAGATTAAAAATTTTAATCTCAATAATCGGACTTTCGTATTTCCTTTTCATTTCTTCTCCTTAATCTATGGCTATCCAACCGAGAGTGTTAAGTTCGTCGATTTTGTGCGAAGTGTTTTCGTTTTTAATAAAATATACGTTTATCGTCGTATCTTGACTTATTATATAATTGCCGTCTTCTAAACCGAACTTCCAAAATTCGTAAACGAAATATTCGTCGGCGGGCTTATTTATCGCAGTTATTATAACGCCGTTTATCTCTATCTCGTTTCCGCTAATATAAAGCACACTGTTTTTATCGACGCTTAAATTTTGAATATTTACCGTTCCCATATCCGTATCGACGACGTTAAAAGTTATCTCTACGCTTTGCTTTCCCGTCTTTGTGAAGTTTGCGATAAACAAGGCGTCCCCTTTAACTTCGTATTCTCCACTCGGCATATTCCACCCGACGAAAGAATATATGTCGGTTTCGGTGCTTACGGTAGGAGTTGCCGAAACGACAATTTCTTCGCCGTTTTTAATATAAATCTTTTGTCCGTCAACGGTTATTTTATCGCCGTATTTAACTACTACGTCTTTTTTATCGACGCTTCCGAAGTTCTCGTCGTTAACCGAAAAAGAAAGGGTGTAGGTATTTAGCGTCTTTTCGTAAACCGCCGTATAAGTTTGGTTTTCACTTACCTTTTCTATCGCTTTGTCCCAACCTATAAACCGATAGGTGTATTCTTGGTCTTTTGGGCGTGTGGGCGTCTCGCCGTCGTAAGTAGGCATACTTCCCTTAAACACGAATTTGTCGGTTTCTAATATACTGCCGTCGGCATTTTTCCAAATTACCGTTTTCGTTGTCGTTAAAATTACGGAAGTTGCTATCGCCACCAACAAAACGACGGTAATAACGGCAAAAACAGTCTTCTTTTTTTTCATCATACCACTCCGTAATGATTATATCATACATCATTGTTAAAGGCAAGTCGATTATGTTTTTTGTCCATCTTATAGACAAACGACTAAACTTCACTTTGACGTTAGTCAAAACTTCACTGCGTAGCAACTTCACTGTTTGCGTTGCAAACAATTTGAC
>JAZRYO010000150.1:0-2974 GCA_045600785.1 Christensenellaceae bacterium
GCATCTTTACAAGCCGATAACACGATAGGTTGATAACTTAAATCGTTTAACGTTTGACCGCAAAGCGAGTTTTTAGGAAAAGACAAAATTTTTATGCCCTTTTCAACGCTTTCGTCGATATAAGAAAGCAAAATTTCGGTATTTTTTTCAACGTTTCCCAACTTAAATTCAGGAACAACCGTCCCGACTTTTATATATCCGAATAATTCACTTCGCTTACCTTCGTCATTAAAAGAAGACAAAATTGCGTTTAGCGTTTCCGATTTAATACTTTTTGTAGTCCCCGAAAGAATTTTATTCAACGTTCCGAGCGGAACTCCGCTTCTTCTTGACAATTCTTCACTCGTAATTGCGTTTTTCTTTTTTAATTGTTTAATCTTATCTAAAATTTCCATATTTGCACCAAAATTTTATTTTCTATTTTAGATTTTACCACTTTTGGATAATTTTGTAAAGTTAATTTATAAAAAAAGTCCGTTTCCTTAAAAACAGACTTTTATACTGATTTCGCTTCGGCGAAGCCCAAACTTATAAGCAAGGCTTCGTTGACTCTATCCATCGTAGATGATGAGAGCTGTCCTATTCTTTCTTTTAATCTTCTTTTGTCAAGCGTTCTTATTTGTTCAAGCAAAACGACTGAATCTCGTTGAAGCCCGAAATTCTCGGCATCGAGTTCGATATGCGTCGGAAGTTTTGCCTTCGTCATTTTACTCGTTATTGCCGCAGCAATTATCGTCGGACTGTATTTATTCCCAACGTCGTTTTGAACGACCAAAACAGGTCTTACCCCGCCTTGTTCACTACCGATTACAGGACTTAAATCGGCATAATATAATTCTCCCCGTCTAATCATCATAATTTTATCTAATGTGGCTACTATATTTTATGAAAATTTCACGGATTTAGCCACACAGAAATTATTGACGGAAAAATAAAAAATATACTTTATTCTATCGCTAAAATTTGCATTAAGTCTTGTCTTACCTTAATATTTTCTTCGGACAATATATTTCTTGTTTTTTTCGACTTAATTAACCGTTTATCGTAGGATATTCCGTCGCTTGATAAAACGACTATTCTATCTCCGACGTATAACGCTTCATCTATATCGTGAGTAATATAAATTGCGGTTTTTAAGTATTTTCTTTGCAAATCGTAGAAAAGTTCAAAAGTTTTATATTTAAGTCCAAAATCCAAAGAGTTCGTCGGTTCGTCTAAAAGCATAACTTCTCTCGGCGACAAAAACGCCCTACAAAGTGCAACTCTCTTTTTCTCTCCACCCGAAAGATTAGACGGAAAATCGAAAATTTTATCTTTCATATCCAAAGACACGAGTGCGTCCAAAATTTCATCTTCTCTTTTTTCTTTTGCTATTTGAGAAGAAAGCGCAAATCTTAAATTGTCATACACGGTCATACTTTCGATTAACCTGTCTTCTTGAAAGACGTATGAAACCCCGTCTGATACGCCTATAATCTCTCCCGAATAACTTACGGTTTTCGCAATGCAGTTAAGTAGCGTAGTTTTTCCAACGCCCGAACGACCGAGAATTACCGTCGTTTCACCGCCACGAAAAGATAAATTTAAGTCCTTAATTACGGTTTTATCGTTGTATGATTTCGTTAAGTTTTTTACGTCTATATTCATATCTTACCTTATTTATTATAATCGTTATTCCTTTTAAGAAAAATTCAAGTAAAAAAGCCAACAAAATTGCAAAAACGGTCAATGCAAATAATCTCGCCGTTTCAAAATTTGCGTTTGCAACAGCCGTTTGCATTTCGTATCCCAAACTTTGTTTAGTATATGATAGCGCTTCGCCCGCTATAGTTAATTTTACGTTAAACGCAAGAATCGAAGTAAGTTCGGGAAACAATGACGATAGCGTAGTCGGTAAAACGTACATAAAATAAATTTTACTTTTTTTTACGCCGTAAACGTCAAGCATTTCGATAATCTTTTTATCCGTAGATTTCATCGCACCCAAACTCGAAGAATATAGCATCGGAAAAATAACGATAAACGAAATTGCTATCGGACTGTATTTCGACCTAAACCAAATAAGGCATAAAAGTATAAAAGACATCGTCGGCGTTGCCTTAAATATTACGGTTATAGGATAAAATAAATTCTCAAAAATAGAAAATTTTTTGGCAATAAGCGAAAAAATAAGCGCAAGAACAAAAGCAAGTAAAAAACTTATCACCGCACGAAGTAGCGTCGATAAAGCGCTAACGTAAAAACTTTTCGTTTGTATTAGTTTAATAATTTCTTCAAATATCCGCTTTGGCGACGGAATAATAAGTTCGTCGGAAATAATAGAAGACAGTAGAAAAATAACAAGTATAATTATAATTACGGATAACAAAAAATAAAGGGATTTTTTTAACGTTTTCATCTTTTTATGTCAATATTCTTTTCTTTTAGTAAGCGTTCAAGCATAACGTCGGGCGTTCCGCCTGCACCGACGGTGTAAACGGTTTTTCCTTTCAATAAAGAAAAGTCGTTTATTTTTTCGTTTCCGACTATATATAAACAGCCAAAAATATTTACCGATAAAAGTTGAATTTTCGGATTACCCGAATTATAAAGTACCGACGCTAAATTTAACGGCGCAACCGCCATATCGAATTCGCCGTTTTTGATTTTGGCAACTAAATTTTGTGCGCTGTTTACAAACTCGACTTCAAGGCTTATCGAACGTCCCCCTATATTAAAACTAAATCCGTTTAATATATTCACAACGGAAAGCGACGGCGCACCGTCAACGACACCTAAAACAAAAGTTAAGTCCGTGTCCAAATCACTGTCTAAACCGTCGCCCGCATAATAAAAATCATCGTCAGGCATTTTACCGCCTATTTGACTTGTATTATAGTCGTATAAAACTCCCAAAAACTTTTCCACGTTTGACCTTTCGTCAACAGAAAGGCTTAAACCGACGTTGCACCTTTCGATAATCTCGGGCGTAAAG
>JAZRYO010000151.1:0-4008 GCA_045600785.1 Christensenellaceae bacterium
AAGTAATTTTCCGTCAATCATTTTGTTTCTCCAAAGTATATTTTACCACAGTACACCCATAAAAACAACCGTTTAACGTTAACTATTTTTCTTTTTTTTACGAAATAAATTCTTAAACCATTTTTCGATTTTGTCGCCGTATTTATAGATAAAATAACAGCAAATTCCCGTAATTATAAAGATAATCGCCCAAAGCATTATACCCCACCACGTATTGTACGGAATAATACTTCCGTTTACCGAATAGGACGATAAAAATATCGTTAAAATTCTCGTTATCGTTATCATAATAAGATAATATGGAACACTCATCGACGAAAGCCCTGCAACGAAACATAAAATATCGTCGGGGAAAAACGGAAATAAAAACATAAACGTTAAAACGACTTTATCTTTGCCTTTAACGAATTTCAGCCATTTGTCAAGCCCTTCTTTACCGACAAGCCAACTTGCAACCTTGTATCCGAAAATTCTACCGATAAAAAAGGCGACGATAGACGCCGATAAAATTCCTATAATGCTGTAAACCGTTCCGTAAAACGCACCGAAAAGCGCAACGCCTGCGCATATCGTAATAAACCCCGGAATAGGCAAAACGACGACTTGCAAAAACTGAATTAAAATAAAAATCGGAACGGTATATTTACCGTATCCCGAAACGAAATCCCGTAAATCTTCAACGCTGTCGATTTTATTCCAAAACCCAAAAATTTCCATAAGATATAATACTAAAAGTATTAAAATCGCCAAGATAAAGAAAACAACCGTTAATTTATATATTAAATCCTTGTTTTCATAGACGAAAATAAAGGCAATAATCGAACAAAGCGAAGCAATAAGCGACAACCCGACTTCGAGTACGAACTTATTTTTTATAATAAAATCGACGTTTGCGCTTTCGAGATATAAATTTCCGACTAATATCGTCCCTGCGCCGAGTAAAAAGACGACCAAGGACGAAAATATTGTTTTTATTTGATTTTTACGGCAAGAGTTTATCATATACTTATTATATTTATTGTTGACAAAAATAATTAAAAACAAAAACAAAAAATAAATATTGATAAATATTAAAAAACGGCATTGATTTTAATTGACTTAAAAAACAAATTATTGTAAAATACTCTATGCAAAGGGGAGTGGCTCAACGGTAGAGTAGCGGTCTCCAAAACCGTAGGTTGCGTGTTCGAATCGCGTCTCCCCTGCCATAAAAAACATTGCATTTATTGTGCAATGTTTTTTTATTACAAGACGCAACGATGAACACGCAGTGTCCGTCTATTTTCGTAGAAAATATTTGACTTTTTAACTTTTTTTGCAAGTGATTTCTAAACAGAATAATTTGCGTCTTCATTTTTTAAGTCAATATCGTGTCTCCCTATAAAAATCTTACGCAAAATAATAATTTTTTAATATACTAATCAAAATATAAATATAGCCTTACACTAAACGTCGAAATCGTAGAAATGTTTTTCTTGCTTATAAATAAGCAATATATACATTTTTTTGTCAAAATATCCATTGCCTTTTGTATAAAATATGTTATAATTCATAATATACTAAAGGAGAGTTATATAATGTTAGATTCCCATTTGATAGTTAAAACGACTCCCAAAGCGAACGCTAAAAACGTCGTTTTGTGGAACGATTATAGAATTACCGTTTTGTTCTCTAAACTGTTCCGTATCGAATACAGTAAAGACAAAATATTCAGGGACGACGCCACTCAATCGGTTTGGTTTAGAAATACGCCTACGGTAAAATTTTCCGTCAACCTTAAAAGCGACCGTGCGGAAATTTCGACCGATAGTGTAAAACTCGTCCTTAAAAAAAATCCAAATAATTCATACGTCGTTTTAGACGGTAAAAAAGTTAAAATATCCAACGAAGAAAATCTTAAAGGAACTTACCGTACTCTTGACCTTTGCGACGGAAACCTTTATCACGTTCCGCATTACGACAAGCCGAGAAAACACCTTAAAGAAACACACGAAATTGAACTTACAAACGGGGTTTGTTCAAAAAACGGCGTGGCTGTAATTGACGACAGTTCTTCTCTTTCGCTTAACAAAAACGGCGAAATAATCAGCAAAAAAGCAAACGGAATCGACGAATACGTCTTCGCTTACGGCGATAATTACCGTGAAGCCGTCAAAGCACTCTACTCTATTACGGGACAAGTACCGCTTATTCCGAGATTTGCACTCGGCAACTGGTGGAGTAGATACCACGCTTATACCGACAAAGAGTATTTAACTCTTTTGGATAAATTCGCAAATAGAAACGTTCCCTTGTCAGTTGCTACGATAGATATGGACTGGCACTATTCCGACAATGATGAGATGGACAAAGAATTCAAACTCACCGAAAACAATCTTAAAGACTTTAAGTATATAAACAGCGATAATATCGGTTGGACTGGATATACTTGGAATAAACACTTATTCCCCGATTACAAGTCTTTCCTTAAAGAAATCGAAAAAAGAAATCTTAAAATAACATTAAATATTCACCCGGCGGACGGCGTTAGATTTTGGGAAGAACAGTACGACGAAATGGCTAAAATCAACGGCGTAAACCCCAAAACAAAAGAAGCGGTTAAATTCGATATAACGTCAACGAAATTTATGAATTCATACTTTAAGGTACTTCATAAGCCTTTCGAAAACGACGGCGTTGCGTTTTGGTGGATAGACTGGCAACAAGGCGTAAAATCGAATATGGAAGGACTTGTCCCACTTTGGTCGCTTAACCACTACCACTATTTAGATAACGCAGTAAACCACTCTAACCCCTTAATCTTATCGAGATTTTGCGGTGTCGGTTCACACAGATATCCACTCGGTTTTTCGGGCGATTCATATACGACTTGGAATACGCTTGCATATCTTACCTACTTCACCGCAACGGCGTCGAACGTCGGATATACTTGGTGGAGCCACGATATAGGCGGACACATTTTCGGCGAACAAGACGAAGAACTCTATTTAAGACACGTTCAATTCGGAGTTTTCAGTCCTATTAACCGTTTGCATTGTTCAAACAACCCTACGACTACAAAAGAACCTTGGATATACAAAAACGGTGCGGGCAAAATAGCCGAAGACTTTTTACGTCTTCGTCATAAACTTTTACCTTACCTTTACTCCGCATCACACCGCAACAATAAAGACGGAATCGCTTTAATCGAACCCCTTTATTACGAGTGGAAAAACCCCGAAGCATACGAATATATTCACGAATATTTATTTGGTGGAAATATGTTAGTCGCTCCCGCCATAACCCACACCGAGAAAGACGGCTATTCAAGAACGGAAGGCTGGATACCCGAAGGCAAATGGATAGACTTCTTTACGGGCGACACTTATCCCCCCGACCAAAAAGGCAAAAAAATCAAGTTTATAAGAGCGCTTGACTCTATTCCAGTACTTGTTAAAGAAGGAAGTGTTATTCCCCTTTCGGACGATAAAGATTTGACGATAGAAAATCCGACCGAACTCGAAATACGGGTTTACGAAGGCAACGGCGAATTTAAGTTGTACGAAGACGGCAGAGAACACGGCGACGAAAGAGAATTTATTACCTATTTCAAAAACGAAAACGAAACGGTTGACGGAAAAGTACGTCAAACCTTGACGATAAAATTCGACGGCACATCTTCGGTCGTTCCGATAGATAGAAAACTTAAAGTCAGATTTATAAATATTCCTTACGGAAAACTTACCGTTTACCGTAGCGGTAAAAAACAAAACTTTGCATCTCCCCTTTCCGATTATATCGGCGTTGACCTTGCATTTTCAAGACAATCGGAATACAAACTCGTTTTGGAATATGAAAATAGAACTCAATTAGACGACGAAATTTTAAGGGCTAAAAAAATCATTTTGGAAGCAAACGGCATTTATCATAATAAAGACGTATTTTATAAAAAACTCGCCGAAGTCAAAACGATGAAAGCCTTCAAAAAACTGATTAAAAACTCAAATATCGAAAAAGAAGTTAAAGAAA
>JAZRYO010000152.1:0-3030 GCA_045600785.1 Christensenellaceae bacterium
CCTTTTTGCGTCATAGATGAAATTTCACTGTTATTTCTCAAATCGATTTCGGTTTTAACGCCGATAATATCTTTTATAATAGACTTGCCCAAAGCGGTTGCGCTTGAACCGTTTGCACCTTCAAGTTCGGCACCCCTGAAAATTTTATTATAACAAACCGTTTTTCCAAAGTCCGTAATATAACCGCCCAAATCTCTGACGTTTGCTACGCCGTTTATATCCAAAAATCTCACTTCGTTGTCTTTTATCGTTATTTTTCTGTTAAATAAAACGCCCGTTCTGCCCATTACTTTAACGTAATATGTTTTTCCTGGGATTAAAATACCTTTTTGCAAGACATTAGTAGAAACGGTTGTTTCCATAGCGTTAGAGAAATCGGAATTTTCGGAAATAAGGACTTTATACTCGGTTGAGCCGTCGTTTGCCCAAGACATGTTTAACGATTGACTGTCATAATAAACGCCTCTTTTATAATCGCCTTGAGTGTAATTTAGTATAATATTATAAGAATCGCTTCTGTTTGCGTTTAAGAAGGTGCTGATAAATTTACTTGTAATGCTATACGAAAACCCGTCCACCACTTCCAAAACGATACTGTCTCTTTTATTGCCGTCTTCCGTTATTACGGAAATAACGACTTGACCTGCGTTAACTCCCGTTACGAGACCGTCATTGTCAACCGTGGCAACGCTTTCGTTGTCGGACGAAAATACGACGTTTTTATTGTCGGCACTCGTCGGCATAAAATTAAGTTCTAACTTGAAAGGTGTTCCTATGCCTATTTGAGACGGGTTGTTTGCAAGCGAAACGCTAGACACATGTTGTTTGACGATTACCTTGAAAGAATCTTGATATTTATTGTTTTTATCTTTTACTTCAATAATAGCCTCCCCCCTTGACGCACCTAATATTTTATTGCCGTATATAGACACGACTTTGGAATTCGAAGAAGTCCAAACAAGGTCGCTACTTGAAAAAGACGAATCTATATCTATCGTCAATTTTTCGCCTTGATACAATACTATTTCTTCGTATTCGATATTTATATAACCACTTTCTTCCTTATAGTCGGTTTTTTTATTTTTTGAACAAGATACCATACTGAAATTCAATAATAAAACTATCAAAATAAAAACGCTTTTAATTTTCATTTACCACAACCCCCATCGTTTCAAGTAATTATTATTGTTTCTTTGTTTATATCAAAACGGATATTTATTGTCAATATAAATAATGCTACTACTTTTGTATATTGTGCTACGATACGTTCTGGACTCAACGAGCACGCTTGCGGGCGACTTCATTGTAAAAAGCACTCGAATTCCGACTGAAACGGCTTGCGAGAGAAAGGAGTGAAATATCGGCTATCGCCGACGTGAAATAATGCCTTGTTTCTCGACATTGTGAAATATTGCTCCGTTTCACTCCGCAATGTGAAATGAAATTTGCCCACGTTCGCATCGGCGAACATTTCACATTTGCGTATCAAATATTTCACAGCGAAGTTATTTCACTTGTTCGCAGGACAAATTTCGTTGTAAAAACCCACTTTTGTCTAATTGACAAAAGTGGGTTTTTACATGGCTGGGGTAGTGTGATTCGAACACACGAAATGACGGAGTCAGAGTCCGTTGCCTTACCGCTTGGCGATACCCCAAAATCGAAACAAGAGTATTTTACTACATTTGCCCGTTTGTTTGCAAGTATTTATCGGCAATTTTTCTTATATCGTCAAATCTTGCGACACTCTCGAAAAATGCGAGATAAAGAGATACCGTATCGTATCTTGCATCGTGTCCCCGTGCGCCGTCGGGGGAATAAAACTCTATCGTTTTTTTAGTGACGTCGTAAGGGTAAATATCTAAAAATTCAAGCATCTCGGTAAGTTTCGGATACTTGTATCCCGTATGGTTAGCCCTTTCCATTTTCATAATGGGCGTAAACACTTTCATCGTATCCAAACTTTCGTTATATACAAACTGTCTGTCTTGATAATTAAATTCGGCGATTAAAAAGTTTATATCGAATTGTACGTTGTGCGCAACAATTAAATCGGCACGGCAAAAATCGTCGTAAATTTCGTCTATGTCGGTAGAAAAGGTGTGCCCGTTAGATAAAATCGCCAAATTTTCGGGCGTAAAGCCGTTGACTAAACTTGCCGACGGTTCGACGTACTCTACGGCGAAAAAGAAGTTTTTCGGTATCGCCGTTTTGCCGTCTGTCATTACGTAAGAGAGTTGTACTATTCTTCCCGGGGTTAGTCCCGTCGTTTCGGTATCAAAAAAGAGTATCATAGTAATATTTTATCAAAATTCGCCCAAAAAAGCAAGATAAAAGGCGTTTATAAATTAAACGCCCGTATTTTATCTTTCGGAAAGTTTGTATAAAGTTTTTATCGCCTTAACGTAGTGCAAAACGGTTAGGGTAATTAAGGAAATTATCATATCGGGAATTATATAAAGTCCGTTGTAGAAAAGTGCGTATATAAGCCAGTTATCGTGGGGGTAAGACACGCTTTCGTCAATGCCGTATTTTGCGATTAATATATACGACGAAAAGGTGTGCATAGTAAATCTTATAAGATAGGCGACTGCGGTCAAAACAAGTAGCGGTATAAGTTTATCCTTTTCCTTGTTTTTAATAAACCCGACGACGAATATCGACGAGAAGGCAAGCGGATAATCGAATAAAAATTGCGGTAAATTCAAAACCCACGGAGATTCCAAAAACTGCATAACGCCGTAGATTAAGCCGACTATAAGCCCGTCAAACCAACCAAAGACGTACGAATAAAGTAGGATAGGGACTAAACTTGCAAAAGTAGTCGAACCGCCGTTTACCCCGATTTTAAGTTTAATCGTAGATAAGACGAAGGAAAGGGCAATGCAAATTCCGCCGTACGCTAATTTTTTCGAAGTGAAAACTCCGCCTTTTTTCTTTTTGCCGACGACGAACAAAATACACAGAATAAGTAATACCGCAATTAGCGAGAAAATCGCTACCAACCGTTCTTTAGACGGCGTTAAAAAC
>JAZRYO010000153.1:0-1834 GCA_045600785.1 Christensenellaceae bacterium
CGTCAAGGCTTCTATAATATCGACAGCGCAAAAGTACCATTTGGAATTTTCTTCGTTCCAAACGGCTCTTACCGGAATATTTTCAAAAAATCTAATCGACGTTTTTGCCATACTTATATCCTAAAATTATTAACATTATACAATATTTCCAAAATAAAAGCAAGGCGGTCGCCTTGCTTTTTTTCTATACTCTTTTTGCGTTTTCGTCAGTCGGGATTTCGGGATTTTCGCCCCTTTGTCTTGCCCTATAATCTTCTATCGCCGCCTTTATCGCTTCTTCGGCAAGTACCGAACAATGTATCTTTTGGGGCGGTAAACCTTCGAGTTCTTCAACGACCTTTTGGTTGGTTAGTTTAAGCGCTTCTTCGACGGTCATACCTATTACCATTTTCGTTGCGGTCGAACTCGTCGCAATCGCTGCGGCGCAACCGAAAGTCTTGAATTTGGCATCGACGATTATATCGTTTTCTATTCTTAAAGTTATTTGCATTATATCTCCGCAAGACGCATTACCGACTTTGCCGAATCCGTTATAGTTTTCGACTTCGCCGACGTTCTCGGGGTTTTGAAAGGCTTGCATTACTTTTTCGTTATACATAAATTTTTCTCCAAAATTAAACTTCTTTTATTTGACTTTTCAAGTCGAAAAGCGGGGACATTTTTCTTAAAGAATCGACTATCTCTTTTAACTTATCTACCGTATAATCGACTTCTTCAAGGGTATTTTCTTTTCCGAAGGTAAATCTTATCGAGCCGTGTGCGAGTGCTTCGGGAACGCCGATAGCAAGTAAAACGTGGGACGGTTCAAGCGACCCCGACGAACACGCCGAACCCGACGACACCGCAATTCCCGCTAAATCTAACTTGAAAAGTATGGACTCGCCTTCGATATATTCAAAAGAAAAATCTGCGTTTGCGGGGAGTCTTTTTTCACCCCTTGCACCGTTAAGACGCACGAACGGGATTTCTTTTTCTACCCTTTCTATAAACCTATCACGAAGGGACGAAACGTACTCTCTGTCTTTTACTAAATTTTCTCTCGACAGTTTCAACGCTTCACTAAATCCGACAACCGACGGCACGTTCGTCGTACCGCCACGGCGTGTCCTTTCTTGGTGTCCGCCCGAAATCAGTCTCGCAAGCGGAACGCCCGTTTTAATATACAATGCGCCTATGCCTTTCGGTCCGTTGAACTTGTGCGCCGAAAAACTCATCATCGAAACGCCTAACTTCTCGACGTTGATATCGAAAACGCCCATTGCTTGTACGGCGTCGGTAAACACTTCGATACCGTGCTTTTTACCTATTTCGACGATTTTATCGATAGGCTCTACCGTTCCTATTTCGTTGTTTGCATACATACAACAAATCAAAATAGTGGTCGGACGAATTTCCCTTTCGAGTTCGTCTAAATCGATAAACCCTTCTTTATCGACTCCGATATACGAAAATTCAAAACCGTCTTTTTCGAGTTCTTTGGCGGTCGTAAGCATTGCGGCGTGTTCGATTTTGGACATTATTATGTGATTGCCCTTTTCTTTGAGTGCGCTTGCCGTTCCACGAAGCGCCCAGTTGTCGCCTTCCGTTCCGCCAGAAGTAAAGTAAACTTCACTCGGTTTCGCACCTATGATTTTCGCAATCTCGTCTCTCGCTTTATCAACCGCTTCTTGCGCCTTTCTGCCGTAGCCGTGCTGACTGTTCGCATTGCCGTAATCTTCTAAAAAATACGGCGTCATTTTTTTTAATACCCTTTCGTCGAGTTTGGTCGTTGCGGCGTGGTCTAAATAAATCTCTCTTTCCATTATAAATTACCTTCTATCAAATCTTGAAGGGT
>JAZRYO010000154.1:0-7986 GCA_045600785.1 Christensenellaceae bacterium
AACACGATGACTGATGAAGGTGACGTATCGGGTGCTAAACTTTACACAACGCTTGACGAATTTAAGGCGGACGTTACGTCTATTCCCGACGGATTCGATACTTCTTTATGGTCGATGAAGAACGGTATGTTGACGTTTGGAAATACTAAACCTATTACCGACCTTGAACTTGACGATATTTTCGTAGCGTTAAATAGAGATTCTAAGACTTACGATTTCACTATCGGTGCGGGCGAAGAACTTAAATCTATCACCATAGACGGTGAAAAGACGATGAGTTATTCGAAAGCGGGTAACGTAATTACGTTGCAAACTTCCGACTTTGGATCGAAAGGCGGACTTAAAACCGTTAGCATAATAACTGAAAAAGGTGAAAATCAATATAGATACGGTTTAACTGCCGAAGTAGCCGATTACGCAATCGGAAATAAGACTGAACTTCTTGCTTGGGCAAGCAAATATATTGAAGACAGTAATAACGACGTAAGTAATTACGTCGTGTTAACCGATAACGTTGACGGTGAAAATACCGCTTGGTACGATTACGTCGGTTGGTGGAACGGCGCAACCGGCAAAAACCCGCCGAGATTCCTTGGAACGTTTGACGGTAAAGGATATTCTATTTATAATTTAATAATTCAATCTGCTTTCTTCCCGCAACTTGCGGAAGGCGCAGTTTTGAAAAACGTTGCTATCTATAACGTCACGAAGACGGGTATGGGTGTTAGTGCGTTCGTTGGATATCAAAGAGGTACAATCGATAACGTATATTATCAATGTACAAGACCGGATTATAATAGTGTTGACGAAACGAGTACGTTTATCTGCTCTAACGGTATTATGACAAACTCCGTTGTAAACGCAGGCAACGGTAACTCTTATACCACTTTAGGACCTAACAAAAAAGACGCTAATTTTACTCCGCCTGCGGGACGTGGTATTTTCAACAGTTATTTAATTGCTGAAAAGTACACTGCAATTACGGGTGACGACGGACTTGATATATCTACGGCACACGTTTATAAAAGCGTAAGTGCAATGGCGCAAGACGTTACGGCTGTTCCCGACGGATTTAATCCTGATTATTGGACTATCGACGGAACGGGTGCGCTTATCTTTAAGACTGCCGCAGTTTATAACGACGAACTCTTATTCGGTCTTAATAAAGGCGGAGTAAGTTCTCAAGTTTTAGACTTACAAGGTGCAACCGAAGTTAAATCGGTTAAAGTTGACGGAGCTGCAAACGGTAATTACACGTTTAACGACGGTAGAATTACTTTATCTACTGAATTACTCGGAACGACTCACGGCGAAAGAGCGGTTGTAATTCAAACTAACGCAGGAAAGTTTAATATAAGCGTAACCGTTGCAGATTACGCATTGGGAAATAAAGACGAATTTTTGAGTTGGTATCATAATTATGCGACTAACTACGATCAACATCAACACGTTGTATTAACTGATAATATTGATTTTGGTGGTATAAATATATACGGTGTGCCAAATGATAGTCATGCGGGATATTGGTGGATACAAGCCAAACAAACAAATCCTTATTTTAACGGAACGTTTGACGGTCGTGGATATACTCTTTCCAACTTCACAACGCCTGTCGGCTTATTCCCCGGAATTGATTGGGACGGAACACTTAAAAACCTTGCTGTTGTTAATACGCATACTATAGGCGCTTCAGACGGTACTCAATCGGGACTCGTTGGTGTTTCCCTTCGTGGAACTGTAGAAAACTGTTATTTTGAAGGTAGTCATGCAACGACTTACAATTTAAGCAATTCTTACGTAGGATTTTACGGTACGTTAGGTGGATGGAATACGGGAGCCGACGGTAAATCAACCGTTGCCGCAAAGATTAGAAACGTTGTGGTTTACGATCACGATAGAAAAGAAGGCGGTTCTTCGTATGGTGGCATTGCAAATCAACAAGCAACAACACCTCAAGTTTCGGGATTATACGTAATAAATACGGCATCAAAGGGTAAGCATTACACGGGTATCGACAACTCGATAACAGGTGCTACGCTTTACGCTACGTTCGACGACTTTAAGACTGCCGTAACGTCTATTCCTAACGGATTCGATACGAAATATTGGGAAATGAGAGACGGTGCGTTGTCGTTTAAGACGCAAGCCGTTATCGAAGAAGAAATAGCCGAAGTATACGCACCTATAAACGATTTGGGATCGGTTGAGTTTACTATCGGTCAAGACGATAAATTAAGTTACGTCACTATTGACGGAACGGTTGTCGATTCGTCGTTTAACAGCGGAAAAGTTACCGTTGATTTAAGCGGTTTAACCTTAACTCACGGCGACAAGAAAGTCGAAATATTTGCAAGAGCAAACGGAACGAACAAGAAATACCTTTCTTCGTTGGCAGTTGCCGACCGTGTAATAGCAAATTCTAACGATTTTGCTACTTGGTACGCAAACTATCCTTCGTATTTCTCGGCTGCCGTAGATACGGTAAAAGAATATATCGTTTTAGCAAACGATATCGATATGACGGGCGTAAGCGTTCCGAATATCGAAGTTTATACGGGTTGCCACTGGAGTGATGCAACCGCAACAATGTTCTTCGGTGGAACGTTTAACGGACTCGGTCATACGATTTATAACCTTTCCGCTTGCAGCGGACTTATTCCCGATATGGGAACGACCGGCGTTTTGAAAAACGTTGCGTTCGTCGGATTAAATTCGACGGGTACGAATGCGGGATTTGTCGGCGTATCGTTACAAGGTAAAGTAGAAAACTGCTACTTTGAAGGAACGAAATCTTCAAGTAGCGATAAAGACAGCGTTGGATTCAGTACAACTTTAACAGGTGGAGCGAAGAACGTCGTAGTTATTATGAATAAGGCGGGTACTTCGACTTCTGCAGGTATATTTACTCAAGCACCTAACGATAGTATAGTTAAAGGCGTTTACGTCGTTAACACGGCGTCGAGCGGAGACGAAGCCGGCGACAAGGCTGACGTTGCTAACGCTTATTTATATTCGACGGTTGATAGTTTCAAGTCGGCTGTAACCGAATTGCCCGAAGGATTTAGTCCGTTATATTGGGAAATGAAAGACGGTCAACTTAAATTTAAGACAGCAAGCAAGACGTTTGAAAACGTTGAACTTGACGAACAAGTTTTCGGTCTTAACAGACAATCCAACGAAATTTCGATTTCGCTTGAAGACGGCGAAGAATTATTGTCGGCATCTATCGACGGTGCAAGCGCATCTTATTCGTTAAACGGCAAGAAAGTTATCTTTGGTAACGGTTCGTTTACGGTAGCAAGCGAAAAAGCGGTATTAGTTAAGACTTTAACGGCTAACGGATTTAAGACTTATTCGTTTAAGGTTATAGTTGCCGATTACGCAATCGGAACTGCTGCCGAATTCGATGATTGGTACGCTATTGAAAATTACGTCAATACGTATGATAAGAATCTCTCTATTGTTTTTGATAATGATATTTACTTAACAAAACAATATACGGGTGACGGATGGTACAACGGTAATAACCGTCATTTCAAAGGTTCTATCGACGGACGTGGACACTTCGTTTCAGGTTTAGTTACGAGTTGCGGATTTATGCCTTCGTCAGACGGACCGGTTAAGAATATTGCCTTTATAAATATGATGCATACCGGTAATATGCCTTTCGTTACGTATATAGGTGGCGGTTCGTATGACAACTGTTATTTCGAAGGTTCCAGAACGTATGGAAGTCAACCTAATCAAACTCCTACGGGAACGCTTCCTTTAACGTCGTGGGCAAGCGGTAAATTCCAAAACGTCGTCGTTTACATTCACGACTCTTTAGGAAATCATACGGGTATTAACGGCGTCGTAAACGATTCGTGTACTTGTACTAACGTTTATATTATTTGCGACCAATATAACGGTCGTGAAGCGGGAACTGCAGCGACTCCTAAAGATACGGGTGCTACGGTTTACTCAACGCTTGACGATTTTGGGGCTGCCGTAACGACAGTTCCTTCGGGATTTAACACGAAGTATTGGGAAATCGGCGATAACGGAACGTTGACCTTTAAGTTAAACTTACCCGAAGTTGTCGAAATGGAAAACGTAACTGCGTCATTAAACAGACAAAGCGAAAACTTTAACGTTGAAATAGGAAGCGGTGAAACCGTAACGGGATTATACGTCGACGGCGTTTTAGTCGACGTTCCCACGGCAAACGCAAATAAGGTTAAAATTTCCGCAAACCTTTTCGGGACAGAGAAGGGCGAAAAGGAAGTTAAGCTTATAACGGAGAACGGCGAACAAGTTAGGCACTACGTATTTAATGCAACGGTCGTTGATTATAAGATAGGCAACGCCGACGAATTCGACGCTTGGTACAACATTGACAATTATGCTGCGACCGCATCTAGTGGTCTTGTAATTGTATTCGATAACGATATCGTTTTAACGAAGAAATATAGTGGTAATTCTAAATGGCGTAACAACGGAAGTGATGTTATATTTAACGGCACCGTTGACGGACGTGGACATTTTGTTTCCGGTTTCTATACGAGCAACGGATTTATTCCTAACTTGCAAGGAACGTTAAAGAATATAGCGTTCGTAGATATGCACTATATTGGAAACGAGCCGTTTATTGTATATAATGGCGGTGGTACTATTGAAAACTGTTATTTTGAAGGCACTCATACAAATGGTCAGGGTGGTGCGTACCCTGTAACCGCTTGGTTCTCCGGCAAAATTAATAACGTCGTCGTAAACGTTAATAACGATGCTTCTACTAGCATTGCCGGAATTGCAAAGTATGGTGGAAACAGAGTTAAATATTCTAACGTTTACGTAATAAGTTCAAACAATAACAACACGATGACTGATGAAGGTGACGTATCAGGTGCTAAACTCTATTCGACGATTGATGAGTTTAAGGCTGACGTTAAACACGTTCCAGATACTTTCCCGTCTGATATTTGGACTATCGATGCTAAGGGCGAACTTAAATTCAAGACTACTGCTTATGAAAAGTTAGACGACGTAGTAGTCGGATTAAATAGAGAAAGTGTTGAAATTTCTTTGAAGCCTTTTGAAATGGCAGAAAAAGTCTTAATCGACGGAGAAGAAACTACCGATTTCACTACCACGAGTGGCAAAGTTGTTATTTTAACTACGGCTTTCGACGGTGAAAAAGACTATCAAACGATAGAACTAATCACGAGAGAATTGAATGCTACTCATAAATACGTTGTAAGAGCGGAAATAGTAGAAATGGCAATCGGCACGAAAGCAGAACTTATTGCTTTCTATGATTCGTATATAGCGAATTGGACTACGACTTTGGCTGAATCTCCCGAAAATGAAGTTTTAGGCAAAGCAGTTTTAACTGCCGATATCGATATGGGTAGCGATACTGCAACCGATAAGAATATCCGTCAAGACGGAAATACGTTCTATCATTTCGCAGGAATATTCGACGGACGTGGACACACTGTTTCTAACTTAAAGACTTACGGCGGTGCATTCCCGAACGTTGCTGACGTAGGAACGGTTAAAGACGTTAAGTTTATAGGTATCACGTCTCGTGATTCTTGGTGCGGATTTATGGGTGGCCGTTTAGCGGGAACATTATCTAACGTAACGTTTGATGGTACTCCGATTATGCCGAACATACCTGCAGACTCGTATACGACTTGGACCTGGGCAGGATTTTACAACTTAATTTATACGTCGGCAAAAATCAATAACGTTTACGTTCACGTAAACAGTTGGAATTCTTCTTACGACAGTCAAGTCGGAGATAGAACAATTTACGCTATTGCGGAAAGTTGCTATGCCGGTGCAGGAAGAGTTAACGGACTTTACGTCGTTAACGAATCGTTTATTTCGAAAGAAAGCGATAAACCTATTCTTGCCAAGAGTATTGTAGATTCGTCTCCGATGTTTTCTTTGACGGGTGCTTACCTTTACACTTCGGTTCAAGAAGCACAAGAAGAAATGGGTAAGTATCCTAATATTAGGGCTTATTCGATAGTATATAACAGTGAGAAGCCCGAAATTACGAAGGCGGTCAACTTCCTTAAATCTCAAATGGCTACGGCTTACGGCATTTCGATTACCGAAGTGTCTGACGACCCTGAAGAATTGGCAACTTGGACTGTCAACGACAAGAAGATAGTCATTGGATATCCTTCAAGTTCGGGACTTAACGAAGTTATCGCAAGAGACGGCGGATATTTAATAAAGAGTCAAGGCAACACGATATTTATCTTGGCTGAAAACCCTGCTGATTATCAAGTTGCGGTTATCAAGTTCTTGGAACAAGCAATCGGCTTTGACGATTTAGGAAACGGATTTGTTCATTACGATTCTAACCTTAAAGACGAACTTCCCGAATTTGATTATCAAGACGTAGTGACGTTTGAAAACCGTATTGCTTCGACGTATTTATATACTAGCAGAACTGCAAACTCCGATACCGAAAAGACTCTTACGAACTACAGCGAAAAATACGGTATGGCGTTTACCGACGCTTCTCCGTATATGACTGTTCCTAACAGATACGAATACGAAGGCGGATACGTTGATACGGCAAACGAATACAACGCAATGGATTATCACAATGCGTTCAATATCTTACCGCCCGAAATGTATCAGGCAAATAGCGGTGGGTTCTATGCGTCGGGTACTACTGTACCTACAGGTGGCTGGTCTTCGAAGAGCGGAAAGGCTTCAACCGCAGGTATTCAACTTTGCTATACCGGACATAACAATCAATACCCCGGCACTTTGGAAGCGATGAAGACTACGGTTCTTGACTATTTGAAAGAAGTCGTTATGATGCCTGAAAACTTGAACAAGGTATATCTCCCGTTCATGCAACTCGACAACGATGATTATTGTAAGTGTGAAACTTGCGTAGCAAGTGGAAAATCTCCTGCCGTACTTCAAATAGAGTTTATGCAAGACGTAGGCGCAAGACTTAATACTTGGCTTCATGGTGAAGGAGACGAAAGAAATATCAAACTCGTTATCTTCGCTTATAAGGCTACCGAAACCGCACCTACTTCTCTTACGAAGGCAGACACTTCGAACGTTGCCGTTTTGATTGCGCCCATCAATGCAAATTATGCAAAATCGGTTAACGACAGTTCTAACGCATCGACGGTTGCGAATATAAGGGCTTGGGGTAATATCTGTGACGATGTTCACGTTTGGTTCTATCAAACTCACTTCGGATTTAATAATTCAGACGTTACGGCTTCGGCAGGCGGTTATATGGATCCGTTCGCATCTTGGGATTACGTTTTAGGCTGGTATCAACTTGCCGAAGAAATCGGTGCAACTTATATGTTTAACGAAGGTCAACATAACGCCCTTGTTTCAACGGGCTTCAACCTTTTGAAGACGTATATCGATTCTAAGGCGCTTATCGACCTTGACGGCACGATAGAGCACTATGACGATATCTTAAACGGATACTTTGAAAAGAACTTCGGTCAAGCCGCATCGAAGATGAAAGAAGCGTTTAACTATGTAAATACTACGGTTAAAGGACATATTACGTCCGCAAAGAGTGCAGGCTCGATTAGAGATACCATTATCAACAAGTGGAATAAGACCGAACTTGATAATTATGATAAGTATATAAGCGATGCGTTGGCACTTTTGGACGATGGCGATCCGATGTATGAAACGTATAAGAGAAATATCGAAGTCGAAGGCATTGCACCGAGATTTATCAGAGCATACCTTTATAAATCGACGAAGACACTCGGACTTACGAGTTCGACGATAACGGCTTACAGAAAGGCTGTTTGCGACGATATGGAAAGACTCGGATTCGACAGATATGCCGAAAACGACAACTTCACTCTCGTAAAATTAAGAACGTTATGGGGAGTCTAATCGTTTTAGAAAACTAAACAAAAACGCAGGTCGGCCTGTGCCGGACGGGGGTTTAATAATTAAAAGAAAAAAAAACCAAAAAGAAAGGCGGGA
>JAZRYO010000155.1:0-4876 GCA_045600785.1 Christensenellaceae bacterium
ACCTTGACGGTGCGACCGGAATTAAGGAATTTTTGCACGTTTCACTTCCTATGATTTTCCCGACGTTATCGGTATTTTTGGTTACCGGCGTTGCGGGTATATTTACAAATCAACACAACTTGTTTTCTTTCTTCAAGGGTAGTAAATCTTCAATTCAATCGTTCGGTTACTATATGTACCGTAGGACGCTTAATGCGGGTAATTTCAAACAAAATTATCCCGTACTTGCCGCATTCGGTTTAATGATGACTGCGGTTGCCGTTCCTTTGACGTTTATCGTAAGGTTCTTACTTGAAAAGTTTGGACCGAGTGAAGATTAAGGGGGAGAGATATGCGTTTTATTTATACTAATAAAAGAATAAGGGACGAAAAAAAGAGTCCGCTTAACATTTTAGCCATACTTCTTTTAATCGTTTTATGTGCTTACGTTTTATCTCTTTTAGGGCTTTTGTTCTGGTCGTTTATTACCTCTTCGAAGTCGTATAACGATTTTAGGTCAAGTCCATATAAATTCCCGACTGAATTTCATTTTACCGATAACTTTTTGAAAATTTGGGACGGAATGAGATTAAGTATTGAAAACTCAAAAGGCGTAATGCAATGGTTCTATATTGAAGACTTTTTCAAGTATTCGCTTTTATACGCTTTGGGAAGTGCATTTACAGCAACGCTGATACCGTGTATTACGGCTTATGCTTGCGCACGTTTCCCGTTTAAGTTTTCAAAAGTTATTTATACGGTTGTTATAGTTACCATGATAATTCCACTTGTCGGTACTTTACCTGCCGAACTTCACATGGCAAAAGAAACGTTGCATATCTATAATAAGATATACTGTTTATGGATAATGAAAGCAAACTTCCTCGGAATGTATTTCTTGGTGTTCTATAACGTCTTTAAGGCGTTGCCTATGTCTTTCACCGAGGCGGCTAAAATCGACGGTGCAAGCAATTTAGCGATACTCGTTCGAATAGTTTTCCCGTTAATTGCAAATACTTTTGCGACGGTAATGCTTATCAATTTCATAAACTTCTGGAACGACTATCAAACTCCGCTTATGTATATGCCGAGTTTCCCGACGGTTGCACGTGCATTGTACGGTATTATCGCAGGTTCGATAGAAGCAAACTTACAAAGACCTACTTATAAAATGATGTCGGTTATGATTGTTTGCGTTCCTATTTTAGTTGTATTTTTAGTATTCCAAAAACGTTTACTCGGCAACTTAACCGTTGGCGGTGTTAAAGGTTAAAAATAATTTATATGGAGGAAAAAATGAGCAAGAAGATTAAAATTTCTATTCTTTCGGTTTTACTTGTTTTATCGCTTTCTTTATGCGTTGGGTTTTTACCGAAAGTTAACTACGTTGCTGCATCTGACGGATGGAGTGAAGTAAATTTAGAAGAATTTTACGTTTTAGGTGATGAATTTCACGTTCCCGAACGTACTTACACTTCAGGACAAAATGTTTCGATTGCGTCTTACGAATTGATTTATCCTAACGGAGTTGTCGCTCCTAAATCGTCAAGTTCTATCTATACGTTGAATCAAGTCGGTTTATACAAGATAAAGTATTCTGCAAGACCTACAACGAGATTATATACCGATGAAGTTTCTTTTATGGTTAAAAATGCTTTCGTCACTTTCAAAAGTAATTCCGAAGCGTTTTACGTCAATAAAGGCGATATAGAAAATGCACCCGACGGCGAAGGACTTATGATTAAAGTTCAAGACGGCGACGTTGCTTCTTTTGAAAAGATAATAAACATTCCCGAAAAAGACAAAAACGTCGAACTTTTCGAGTTTTTTATAGCACCTACGATTTTGGGTACTGCCGACGTTAGAAATTTATTTTTCGTATTGACCGACGTTTTAGACCCCGAATGTACTTTAACGATTGCCGTAAATTCAAGTCCTAATTCGACGACTGCCCCCGATGCTGTCGGTGGATGCTACGTTGAAGCGGCTGGAAACGGACAAATATTAAAAGGTTTCCAAAAAGGATTTAGACTCCACGAAAATACCGGATACGGTACTTTCATTGCAAATCGTGCTTCTTTCTACGGTAAGAAGTTTTCGGGTGAAACCGTTGACCCGTCAACAATGCCTTTGAGTGTTTTTTATAATCCCGTTACGAGAGAAGTATTTTTGAACGGAGATTTAATCGTCGTTGACCTTGACAGTAGTGAATACTACGGTAAAGTAACCGACGTTAAATGGTTCGGATTTAAGAGCAACAGCGTAAGATTATCCGTTTACGGTAGTACGTTTAACTCGGTTACCGCTAACTTCGTTATGACAAAGATTTTAGGGTTTGACGATTTAACTTGCGAATACCTTGACGACGACGAAGGCCCGATTATTACGGTTAATAGTGAATACGACGCACAACATATGCCAGAAGCAAGAATTAATATGCCTTATCCTATTCCTTCTGCTACCGCTTTTGACCTTTATAGCGGTGATTGCAGTGTTGAGAGAGTTGTTTATTTGAACGAATACGGCGGAAGAAAATTGACGATAACCGACGACACCTTTATTCCTACCGAAAAGAACGACTATTTGGTAGAATATAAGTCGTCTGATACTTCCGGAAACGTTTCGTCGGTAGTTTATCGTATTCATGCAGGAAACGATATTCCGAATATTGACTTTTCTTTTGACAATGAAGTATTAAAAGAGGGTGAACTCGGTAGTATTATTTCGCTTTCCAAACCTACCGTTTCGGGTGGCTCGGGTAATCTCGTTTTATCCGCTTATGCCGAACTCGGCGATACTGTTGTAGATATTGATACTACGGCTAACATTTGGTCGTTTATTCCCGAAAGTTTAGGTGATTGGGAAATCACTTATAAAGCAATCGATTATACAGGTTTTGTAAGCGAATATAATTATACACTTAATATTTCGTTACCCACCTTGCCGAGAAAAAGAGATAACGTATATCTTCCTACCGTATATATTTCCGGATTTGATTATGAGTTGCCCGTTTTGACGGTTTACGATTATACTACCGGAACAATGAAATTAGACAACGCAAGCGTTAAGGTTATCGATGCGAACGGTGAGAAAGTTTACACTTCCGGCGATAGGTTTTTACCGACCGTTGCAAATAATGGCGATAAAATAACGGTTAAGTATTTCTATGAATTTAATCAAAATGTTTTAGACTTCTATACCTTTGAAGTCCCTACAATTATCGCATTTAATAATGATAAATTAAATATTGAAAATTACTTCTACGATTTAACCGATAATTTTGTAAAAGAAAAGACGAATTTCGTCAGCGGAAAAGTTGAAATTCCATCATTAAGATTTACTACGACTTCCGACGGCGATATGAAATGGTTATTTGCAAACGACCTTGCTGCAAACGGCTTTAACTTCACCCTTTACCTTCCTTTCGGAAAAGCAAATTATGATGAAATGGTCGTCACTTTAACTGATAGTAAGAACGTTTCGCAAAAACTCGAAATGCGTTTGGTTAAAAATAAATCGGGTACGCATACAATTATGTCGGGCAACTTGGAAGAAGTCACAACTTTTGCGTGGAATGCGACGAATGAACTCACCTTTAAGATTATCAATAACAGAGTAATAGTCGGTAAATCATCGTTTGTTCTCGACCATTTTGTTGACGGTACGCCGTTTGACGGATTTGACACGGGCAAGGTTAATTTCCAATTTGAACTTCGTGGTGCTAAAACCGGTGCTCAAATTTATATGTATTCCGTAAACGACCATCCTTTGACCGTTTCTTCGAGAGATAAGGTTGCTCCCGTTATTGCAATTAACGGAAATTACGGCGGAACGCAAAATATTAACTATATTTATCGCATTTGTTCTGCGATTGCTTCCGACGCTATTTCTCCAAACGTAATTTTAACGATGTCGGCTAAAGATCCCAACGGAAATTACGTCGTTGACCAAGACGGTGTACAATTAAAAGACGTTGATCCGTATAAAGATTATTTAATTTTATTAGATAAATATGGTAAATATGACGTTATATATACTGCGCAAGACGTCGGTTCTTCAATTCCGAATACGGCAGTTTTCGATTATCCTATAAACGTCGTAGATAACATTAAACCTTCGGTTTCTTGGCAAAACCTTCCTGCCGAACAAGTGAAAGTCGGTTCAAAAGTTAAATTACCGAAATATATAATAACTGACAATTTGACTAAACCCGAAGACGTTTTAGTACAAATAGTCGTTCGTAATCCTAACGGTCATATAACTTACGTTAAGACGAGTAGTATTCAATGCGACTTCGTCGGAACGTACGAAATAAGATACGTTTTTATTGACGACGTAGGAAATAGAATTATGCAAAGTTTCTACTTTGAAGTAATTGCGTAAGGAGGAAAGAGAAATGAAATTTAAAAGAATTATAGCAATATTACTTTCATTATCCGTTATTATTGCGTTTGCTTCATGTAAAAAGAAAAACAAAGATCAAGGTTCCAATTCCGATAGGACCGTTGAAGTTGTCGACTATACTCCAGATCAACAACAACACTACGTTACGGGAACCTTGCACGATGTAAACGTCGTTGAAAACGATTCGAGAATTTTCGTTAAGAATTTCTTGACGGATTACGTCGTTATTAAAGACCATACTAACGATACTTTTATCGATAAAGCGTCGACTTTCCTTCTTAACTTTGTTAAAAGAGGAACAAGCGCTACGTTAAACGCCGTCGTTTATAAAGACGGTATGGAAGACGAGTGGACGCAAAACGATAAATATATCGTATTAAACAACTATGATTTATTTGATAAGGCTGGTCTTTCTATGCCTGACGTTGATTTAGGTCCAAGCGGATATTATATTAAGACGGTAGGCAACACCGTATTTATAATGAATGAACAA
>JAZRYO010000156.1:0-2844 GCA_045600785.1 Christensenellaceae bacterium
TTATACTCTTTTTCTAGTATAATAGAATACTCTATGACAACGTCATTTTTTTCAGTCTCTTTTTTTGCACAACCACTCATTACGCTAAACAATAAAGTGACAACTAAAATCAAACAACTTATTTTACTTATACGCTTCATATTCTCCTCTTTTCCTAAATCAAATTATCCTGTTCGTAAAGTTTACCGTCATAGACGACCGTCTTTACTTCATAAGGCTTAAAACTTAATTCAATCGCTTTTCCGCAAACGCTTACTGTCGTTTTACGGTTTTTATCGCCGTTATTTAGAAGATGCAACAGAGTTTTTCCTTTGTAATCGAAAAGTGCTTTAAGCGTTATATCCTTGCTTAAAATTTTCACCGTCTTTTTAGCCGTTTCGCCCGTTCCGTGTGCATAAGCGTTTAAGACGAACGGTTTATTCAAAAACTCGTCGGCTTTGGTTTCTAATTCACTCACTTTATCGTAAGCCATTCTAAATGAAAACTCGTGTTTGCCTTGGTCGATATAATCGATAAACCTGTTCGGTTCTTTTATAATGGGATTTTGAGCAACAAGATGAGCACAATACGCCGCACCGTTTAATAATAACAAGTACAAATCGTTGTTTTCAGCCAAACAATCGAAAACACCGTCGTTATACACTGCAAACGCCCTATCGCTATCTTGTACCGCCGTAAATCTACCGTTAGGATAATCAAATCCGTCTTTATTGACCGTATCGGTCGAAAATGCCGTTTGTGTTAAAACTTTTCCGTCGAAAGCAACGGGGAATTTTAAGCGCAACGATTTATTTTTTTCGTTCCAGAAAACTTCTACGTCTACGTCGACGTACGGCATATCCTTGGGTATTATGTATGAAATCCTAACGAAACTACTCCCGTTTTCAAACAAACTTTCAACTCTCGTTAAAATTTCGCCTTGTTCGGTAATTCTAACGTTCTTATAGCCCTTAAACAAACCCTTATCGCATTTGGAAAGTCCTAATTTTTCAGGATTACTATCAATCCTATCTAAAAAATGTCCCCACGGATTAGGCGTAGATTCAAACGCTATAGGTTCAAACGCCCCACCGTTTAACAATTCTTTACCGTTTATTACGCAACTTTCAATAAGTCCCGTTTCACGACTTATCTTTACAGTTTTAACCTTATCCGTAAAGATAAGTTCTCCGTCAATAACCTTCGTTTGCTTTTTATCAACCTTTTTGACTCTTAAATCAACCCTTGTTATGTCAAGTCCTTTTACGTCGCAATAAAAGGCTATGCGTTTTCTTCTGTCAAAGTTTATATTTCCGAGTTCTTTAATACATTGCGAAGGAATAACCTTACCGTCTTTAATAACGTCAACGACGTATTCTTCCGTTTTCGAGTCTAACGGACTTTCAACGAGAATTTCTACTTCGCATAAAGCCTTCTCGTCATAAGGTTGGTGGTTGAAAATAAACACGGGAAAATCAAACGGAATTGCCGATTTCTCGTTCTTGATTAAAGCAAAAAATGCAAGATTGTATAAGTCGTATAAGGTGCTTAATGCCCCTTTTGCCATATTCATACTTGACTCTTCGCCGTTTTGACAACACGTTCCCGACAAAATATCGTGGAACTCTAATTTTGCCAAAGCCTTTTCGACTTCGGTAAACTTATCGCAATCGTATTTTAGTAGTTTATTGATTCGTGCAATAGAAGTTATCCTCTCAGTTCTATCTAATGCGTTTTCTAATTCCAAATGAGTTTTCTTTATATTACTCATCGAAGAATACGAACCTTTTATTTTCGGTTGCAAAGAATAGTTTACGACCTTTTTAGGATTTATGTCGTTAAAATATCTTTCGGGGGTTGAGTGGAAAATTTCGACGTCTTTACTTTCCTTTATAAACTTGTCAATATCTTCCAAATCTTTCTTTGAATTTATACCACCGTGATTTCCAACGCCCCAAAGAGCGACGCCGACGTCTAAATCTTCATAATGAGATGCTTTACGTTTAACGTCGTTTAATGCATTGCCGAAGGACGAGCAATAAATCGTTTCATCTTCTGCCCTTGCAACTTTTATTTCGCTACCGTCTTTGCCTTGCCAAAGAAATTCTCGTAAATCTTCTTTTTGGTCGCTTCTTTCAGGTCTGCATATTAAATAACCGACGTATCCCGTCTTTTTTAATATTTGAACTAAACCTAAAGAGTGTCCGAAAGAATCAAGATTGATAGCAACCTTGGGTTCTACACCGAATTTTTCCTTAAAATAATTCTTGCCTAATTTTATTTGACGGACGAAACTTTCGCCACTCGGGGCGTTACAATCGGGTTGAAGATACCATCCACCCATTATGTTCCATTTCCCCGCTTTAACCAAACGACGTATTTTATCGAATAATTTTTTATCGTACTTTTCAATCCATTCATACAAAATAGATTCGCCGTGACAAAATACGTAATCGTATTCGTCGCAAAATTTGGCAGCCTGATAAAAAGTCGCAAGCGTTGCGCCAACCCCTTCGTTCCAGTCCCATTGCCACACGGGGTCTAAATGTGAATTGCAAATTAAATGAAGCCTTTTCATGCGCTTATATTTTTCCTTTTTTGTTAGTTAAATCAATACGGAATTACAAACAAGTAATCTCCGGGTTTTAATTCTTGAGTTAAAGTATGTTTTATCAACGCCTTGTCGGTAATCGTTTCTCCGTTTTTAATAAGATAAACGTTGTTAAATTGCTTGAATTCAAGAGACACCGTTGCGTTTTTGTTATATTCGTAATTCGATGCGTTAAAATAAATTCCATTTGTGTCTTTCGGTTGTCCTCTTTTTTGTATTTCGGGATATCCGCAGAAATTACTTATGAAATAACC
>JAZRYO010000157.1:0-15323 GCA_045600785.1 Christensenellaceae bacterium
CTTTATTACCTTGTCTTTGTCGTTTTCGAGTTCCAAAAGTCTTTCGTCGCCGAGTGAAAAATAATAGTCGTACAATGCGTCGAACTTTTTCCCGAACGCATCTATATACTCTTTCGATACGTCTTCGCTCGTGTTTATTCCCTTTTCGTTAAGTTCGTTTATTTTCTTTTGGTACGCCTTGTCTTGATTGTCGTTATACTCTTTTACGGAAGATACTTTTTTATCCCTATCGCCTTTTTTGTCGGCGATTTCTTGAGAGATTTTAGTCGCCGTTTCCATATCGGCGGTTTGAACTGCCCTTAAAAGTTTTTCGTTTAACGTTTCGATTTCGTCTTCTATCTTCGTTTTGTCGGTTTCGTAAGTTTTGACTTCGTCGTTTAATTTCGTTTCGACGTCTTTGTCGTTTTTCGTTTGTTTGCCTTCCAAAATCGAAGAACGGGCGATTCCGTTTTTAATCGCCGTATTTTTGTCTTTTTCTTGTTTTTGCTTATAGTCGCCGTAAGTTTCTTTTACTTTTTTCTCGAATAAATCGTAAACGTCGTCTTTCTCTTTGTTGAGTTTATCGACCTTTAAGTCGTTCTCGAATTTTAAGTCTTCTTTTTTTCTTATTAAGGACGGCTCGTATTTCTCTTTTACTTCGCTTTCGATTTGCTTATCGGTTAAAACGTCGATTGTCTTATATTCGGGAAGATACACTTTGTTCCCTTCGTAAGTTCTGTACGGCGTTTTAGAATACTCTTTATCTATTTCGTCTAATAAGTTATAAAGATTTTGCTTGTCTTCCGAAAAAATATGCGATTTTAATTTCTTATCTCTCTCGACTTCTTCTTCTTTTAATATCTTTTGAAAATCCGATACTTTAATTCCCATTTTTACCCCCTGATTACAGTTATATTGCCGTCGGTAAAAAATACTTTTACCCCGACGGAAGTTATTATCCCTTCTTCATAGTCGCCTATAACGCTACCACGGACGAGTACGCCTTGTGATAACGTCCTTTCATAAAGTTTTCCGTTTTCGTTGCCCCAAAGTTTTAAGTTTTCGTCGCAAATCACCCTATAACTTCCGTTTTTGCAAAGCGAATATTTATTCCCGATTTCAAAAAGCGAACCCGTAAGCGATAAAACGCATCTGCCGTTTTGCAATTCCAAAATCAAAAAATCTCCGCTGTCCGCCGAAAAATACTTGACGGCTAAACACTTTATATCCGTCGAGTGTTCTTCTACAACGCCCATACGGACGGTTACGTAATATAAGGTATTGCCTTTCACGACGAAATAAACTCTTGCATTGTTATAATACCCTACCGACACGCTTCTATATACAGACGGCATCAAAACGTTAAAAGTTTCGACTCCGCTTGAATTTACGCTTATCATTTTGCATTGGTTGTCGTTATATCTCGCCACGCCTTGAAAGGTGCTGAAATTATAAGAAAAATCGACGTCTTTTACAGAATAAAGCGCATATTTAAGGGTTTTTGTGTCGTCGTCTTCTATTTGATATATGAAATAATCTTCGCCGTCTTTTACTCCGATATTTTTCATACCCAAATATTTAAGACGGTAATCTCTTTCGATTCTTTCGACTTGTCCCGCCACTTCGATATACAAATCGGCGGTAAAATTAACGGTAGATACTATGACGACTTTTATGACGTTTTCACCTTGGCGCAAATCGACGTGCAACTCTTTTTCGGCGTCGCCGTTAAACGAAGACGAAAAAACTTCGTTGCCGTTAAGCAAAATTTTGAAAGTCCCGGAAATTCCTTCTGCCGACGCAGAAACGTAAACCGTCGTATGCTGTTTTTGACATTTTACAAGCATACTTCTTTTTATCTCATAGTTAAACGAACTTATTCCGTTATATGTCTTATACGCCTTTTCGGAAAAGGTCTTAATTCCGCCTTCTAAACTCTTTATTCGCTTTTGAAGTTCTTCGACTTTTATATACGCTAAATATCCGTAATCCGCTTCGTTCATTTTATATATTCTAATTCGAGAATAATTTTACCTACTCTCGCATTTCCCCCTTGACATTTTATTTGTATTTGAAAAACGTCGCCTAAAACGTCGGGTTTTATCTCCGATAGTTCTGTCTTGCCTAAAACGAAAAACTCTTTCTCCGCCCGTTCGGATTTTACCGTTATCGTTGCGTTAGTTGGCGTATAGAAGGACATTTTTCTTAAAAGTTTACGCTTTGCGGTTATACCGAAATCGGTCGCTCTGCTTTGCCATACCATTTCGCTTGCGTTAGAAGACACCTTTCCGTTTTCTAATTTATAGAACTTTTTCGTTTGGGCTTCGGTTGCGTAAAGTCCGTATTCGTTTCCGCCGTTTACTAAAAGAAGGTGCGAAAATTCTACTTTTTTTATTATACTGAACTTCAACGTTTTAGGGTTTATTTTCAGTATGCAAGGACTATACGAAGCGCCGAATTTCATATTCGTCAAAAAATATGCGTTGCCGTCGTAAAACTGCCCTTCGAAAGTTGCGTTTTGTTTATCCGTGCTTTGCCAAAATGCGTCGGAAATTTTAACCGCCGATATTCCGTTAAACCGATACATACCGTCCGTTGTGGCGAATAAAATACAGTCTTCGCAAACCGTTATCGACTTTTCGTATATCATACCCGTACTTACGAATAGATTGTTTACCGAGAACTCGGCTTGGTCGCCGTATGCAGATACTCTCGTAATTCCGTACCTTCTGAAAACGTAAAGATAGTCGGCAAAACTCACGACTTTAAGCATTTTGCCCCTATAATCACTCATATCGATAAAACCGGCTTCGGTAAGCGAAACACTCCAATTCGTCGGATCGAAATCGTCCGAAAACCAAAGTGAATTGTTTTCTCCGACCGTCGTTATAAAAAGTCTTTCGAAATGTATGCACATACTCGATACCGACGGTGCGTCGGGCACGGAAACGACTTCTTGTCCGTTATAGATTTTCAGTCCCGAACTAATCGAAGAAAAGATTATTACGTCTTCGCCGTTATAGTTGTAGCAAACGCCGACGGGTATCGACGTAAAATACAAGTCGTCGATTTTTTGAACGGCTTTATCTTGCGGTGAAAACTCGAAGATATACCCGTTTGAACCCAAAAACATTATTCTGTCGTCGGCGTCGCCGTTTTCGTCCACTCTCTTATAAAAATATAAAGATATAGGCGCAGTATAAGTCCCCGTAATGTCGCTTATCTCGTTAAAAACGTCTTCGGGACGGAGTGTGCCGTCGGATAAATCGAAGTTATAAAAATACTCTGCGTTTACACCGTTCGTGCTTTCCGCCGAAACACCGTCTTTCATACCTTGAAAAGAATTAACGGTTATTTTGGAAACGGTCGGCGAAAAAAGTTTTATTCTTTTCATAATCCCCAATCCTTTCTCCCTTTTATTCTTTTGACCTTTTTAAGCGGGGACGTGGAAAGAAGCGCACGGTACTTACTCTCGTACGCCACTGCCCTTTCGTATTGTCCGTTTATAATCGAATATTCGACTGCCGTTCCGTACGCAAATACTATTGCGCCGAAAAAGGACTTTTCGTAATCGAAAACGTCGTTAAGCACCTTATCCGTGGGGATATAAGAATATTCTACGACCGCAGGAACTTCGTTGAACTTTATATACGTCGCAAAAACGAAAGCGTCGATTTCCTTTCCGCTTTCCGACGCAACCGATAAAATTTTCGTCGGCGTATAGGCGAAAGTCGAAAAGTTTACGATTTTATTTGAAAACGTTTCTTTGTTTTTAAGCGGACTATAATCGAGTGCGATTTCACGGAGTACCGTGTTAAACCCCTCAAGCATCATATTGATTTTTTTGGTCTGTTCGGACGTTGGAACTCCACTGCTTTTAATTACGCTTGCTATATCTTCTTCGCCGACTAATTCGGCTACCTTACACAAAACGTCTTTAACGTACATAATTTACTCCTTTATAATGCGGGGGCAAAAGCCCCCGCTTATTATCAGTTTTCTTCGGTTATGCCGGTAAGCATTGCTTGACCGCAAGGTCTTGCGCAGAAAAGTTCGGCATACTTAACCAAAGTAGCGGTGTAAACGGGTTTACCCGCAACTTGTTTGAGAATTTTGCCGTCTTCTCCTTCAAGCCAACTCCAATCGCATAATTGATGAAGCGCAAAATCGTCGGTGTTGAGTAGATACATAGTTCCCGCAGGACAGAAACGGTCGGATACTACGGGAATACCGTTATAACTGACTTCCTTTCTTCCGCCGTTATAAGTGTTGAACTCTATGTTTCTTCTGTAAGTGTTAAGGTGCTTGATAAACGCCCTTTTAACGCCTGCCGAACAAACGATATAGTTTACCTTGCTTCCCGCATTTTCTTCAACGTAATCGATTGCCGCTTGAATAGCAGTTTCGGAAATCGAACCGACGGAAGACTTCATATAGGGAATAAGCCATTTATGAGTGCTTCTCGAAAGTCCGTATAAGTTGCCCGTGCTTTTGAAAATTGCACCGAGTCCCGTTATTTCGTTGTTGTAAGAATCTTTTACGACGAGATGAGTTCCGTCAGGACATACGGCGGAAACGATACCGATTCCCGATATTACGATTTTCTTATTTGCTCTGTCGATTGACAAAATTTGTCTTGCACCGATTGACGTAATAGGCGTGTTATCCGTTGCGTCGTAAAATTCGACGGTTAAGCCTTCGATAAGGTTTTTGACGTTATCTACGGTCAATAAAGTTCCGTCCAAAGGATCTACGTCGGTAACGTCACAAAGAATTCCCGTGCCGTCGCCGAATAACATTCTTCCCAAATTGTATTGACTTGCTTTAATAAGTCCGTCCATTTCGGAGTCGAGTAAGTTTACGAACGCACCCGCTTCGTTGGACGACGCTCTTATCGCCTTGTCGGAAAGTTCAATCGTGCCGTATAAGTTCTTTAAGGTCGATACCATTTGTTCGTACTTGTTTTGACCTGCGGAAGGGAGATTGCCGTCTTCCGTTCCCGCACCTATACCCATACTTATTCCGTATCTTGCAACCTTTCTTACTTCTTTTCCCCATACGTCTTGCGAAGTACGTTTAATCATAGATAAGAAAGGATTGATTTCGGTGTTTAATTGGTCGGTTAATACTCCGAGATATAAAGTTTTAAGCGCTTTGTCTGCGCTGGACATTGTTACCATATTTAATTTTCTCCTTTTAATTTAATATATTGTTTGGCAAGATTAGACGCTTCTTCCAAACTTTTCGGCTTATGCGGGGGAGCAACTAACCCGACTCCCCCTATTATTTCGTTAGACGATTTGCTTTTCAAAACCCCTTGCAAGTATCTTTTAATGACTTCTTGTTCGAGTTCCAAATAGTTCGCATCGTCAACGGCGTTTTGACCTAAATCAGTTCCGCCCTGACCGACTTCGGCTTTTTCGTCGACTTCAATATTCTCGGAATCTGCCGTCGCAGTTTGTTCCGTCTTCTTGTTGCCGACTTCCCCTTCGAGTTCTTTTAGTCGCTGACTGCGTCTTGTAAATTCAGCCTCCAAACTCTCGTACGCTTTAAGAAGCGAATCCAAGTCCTTAAACTTGCCGTATGAGACCTGTTCTTTCCCTACGCCTTCTTGCTTTTCTTCCGTATCTACGGCTTGCGTGTTCAAAGTTTCGGTTTGTTCAATTTCGGTATTATTCGTTTCCATAATCCCACCTTCCCGTTATTCTTCATCGGCAATGCCGACGAGATATTTTTTATGTTTTTTAAGATGCTCGATTATATTCTTTTTTAACTTCGCATCTTCTCTTACCGCCTTGCTTTCTTCCGAAAGCAAAAATCTCGTGTGTTCTTTAATATGTATTTCGTGGTCGTCGTAAATTTCGACTTTGACTTCTTCTTTATATCCCGAAAGGTTTTCGGTTTCCGCACGTTTAATATGCAAATTTTCTATATCGCAAGCGTTGTCGATTGAACCAAATCCCAAAATTTCAAGCACTTTCGCTCTCGTCCTTTTATCGAGTTTTCCGTCGTCGCCGTTTAATAAACCCGCCCTTATAAGTTCGTAAACCGCATTTTTCTTTTGTGCGGGCGAATAAGTAAGTTCGTTCTCGGTATTGAAAACGACGTCGTCGGACGATACGTCCGAAGCCTTGAAATAATACGTTTCAACCTTTCCGTTTTCGCCTGCCGTACGAATAAGTCTGGTTTCGGTCGCAAACTCTTTATATAGCCTTATTATTTGTTTTGCAATTTTCTTAACCGCATCTCTTAAATTTTCGGCAGTCGATACGAGTCTTGAATCTTCTTGTTCTATTAAAAGTTGTATCGCAACGCCCGAACTCACCGTGTTTTCTATGTTCGACGAACGTGAAAGTTCACTTACTCCGCTAATTAAAACGAATTCGTTAAGAAGTCTTTCTTCTTCGTAGATAAGTTCACTCGGCACGCTTCCCGTATTTATCGTTTGCGGTGGGCGACTGCCTTGACGGTAAACGACGACCTTCCCCGGCGATAAACCTTCTTCGGATAAGTCGTCGGTGTCAACCGAACCGTCTTCAACCGCCAAAACGCCCATCGTCAATCTGTTGAGATATTCTTCTTTTCTGTTTTTGACTGCGTTATACGACCTTTGGATAGGAATAATTCTCTCTATCATAGACGAACCGAAAAACGAACCTGCAACGTCTATCGACGTTTGCTTTATAAACGGAAAATCTCTACGCCCTTCTTCGCCGTTAAGATAAGGAAGTTCGCTGACGTATAATATCTTGTCTTCGGCGACGGCTACTACTCTACCAAAAGGAAATTCGACCGACGGGCGTTCGTACCTTTCGATTAAAATAACACTGTCGTGAAGTACGTCCTTTTTGCAGTCCCCGACCGAAGACGACCTTCCGTAAACGTCGATATCCTTGCCTATAAGCGCAATACCGTACTTTTTTTCGATGTCGCAAACCCTGACCGCCCTTGCGTGAATAATGCTTTCGACGTCGTCCATACTCTCTACGCAAAGAGAATCGGGATAAATTTCAAACGGCGAAACGACTTCGACTTTTACGTCCCCCTCGTACACCTTTTTACCGTCGGCCTCGCCGAGATAATAACCGCCGTCGTCGTCCCAACTAACCTTGTAAAATACCGTTCCGCAAACTTCGCACCACGTCGTCGCCTTATGTATTTTCGAAGATAAATCTTGTCTTAAATATGCCGAGTTTAATAGTGCGGTTGTAAGTTTTGCCGTCTTTAAGTCGGCTTCGTCTTCGCCGACCGCCCTTACGCTCATCACGGGTTTTACCTTCGTAAGCCTAGCGACTCTTGCGTCGATAATCGGCGCAATGTGATTGTAGGCGTTGCGGTGTTGCCAAAAATAATATTTTTCTTCTTCTTCGACTTCACCCGTTCGACCTATTTCGTAGTATTGCTTACCCGCTAAATAGTGTAAATTCAACTGCCATTGCCTTTCGATTAACCGTCTTTCTTCTTGACGGCGTAAAAAATCAGCCTTGACTTCTTCGGCAAGTTCTTCGTAAAACTTGTCTTTTTTATATTTTTTCTGCGTCTTTTTTTCCACTTTTTCGTTCTCCTTCAAACATTTTGTTAAGGTCTAAATAAAGTTTTTTCAAACACTTTCCACATAAAAACGAAACCGTCGTTTCGCCGTTTATTTTAACGGCGTATTCGCCGAGTCCGTCGCACCCGTCAACTTCGCATTTGATTTCGGGTTTAACTTTTTCAATCATCTTCCGACTCCTTTAACAGTTTTAATAGTTCTTGTTTTTCGTTTTCGAGTTCTTCGTCCGAAAGGTCGTCGAAGTTCCCTTTTTCTCCGTTCAATTCCATAAGAAGTTTTACCGCCGATATGTCGGGCGGTACACTCTTTTTCGTTATCTTCTTTTTAGTGAGTTTAACTTCGCCGTCGTCTTGACTTTGGAACTCTTCTACCGTTTCGGTAGCGTCAAATCCCATCGCCCGTTTTTTTAGGGCGTTTAATACTTCCGTTTCAATATTTATTCCCCCTTCTTTTTAGACTTCTCATACGCCTTTCCTTATCCAAAGTTATGGGCGACTTTTTACTGTCAGGCATAACCGTTTTAGGTCTTGTCATTAGAAAATAACGGAGTTCGTCCAACGAGTGGTCGTCGTACTTTTTAGGCACGTCGCCTTGTCCCCATCTGTAAGTTTTTAACTCTCGGATTAAGTTCGTACAAGTTCTGAAAATATATATTTTATTGTTCTTAAAATACTCTTTTACTCTCGCTATTCCCGTAAATAAGTCCTTGTTTACGTTCGTATTCACGCATATTCCGTGTTCTAAAAAGAGTTCGCTTACCGACCTTGGCGAAGCCAAAGTCTTTTGGTTTGCGGCGCTGTCTATATACGCCGATATTCTTCCGAGACTGTCTTTATGCCAAAATAGAGAGTCCGAGATTTCTTTGATTTTTTGACTGTGATACGCAATATCTTTTCCGCTTTCGAAATGTTCGGCGACGACGTAAACGTTGCCGTCGTAATCGACCATATACCAATGGCAAGACAACGGATTGTTAAGCCCCGGGTCGATAGATAACGACGACTGCCACTCGAAAGGTAGCGACACGGGGTCGATAACGTGAACGTTCTCGTCGAACTCGGTATAAACGAGTCCGCTATCCGACGAGAATTTTCCGAATCTTCTCGTTTCGAGTTCGTCTTTCGACATAGAATAAGAGAGTTCTTTGATTTCTTCGGCGTTTAAGTAAGGGTTGTCCGCCCACTCCATAAACTCGCACCATACTTCTTTCGAGTCCCCTTGATTTAAGTAAATTTCGTCGTAGATAAAGGTCAAGCCTTTAAGTGGCGTCATCGTGCCGAAAATATCCCCACGCCTATCTAAAACTCTCATTTTACACTCCCTATAAACATCTTCGGGCGGTTCTTCGTCAAACCAAACGAAGTCTAACGAACTTCCTTGAAATTTCTCTCTACCTTGGTCGCAACTTTTGAATCCTATCGTCGAAATACCCCCGAATACGTTCTTTATCTTTATTTGGTCGATAATTCCGCTTTCAAAATCGTCCTTCCTTCCCGAACTCATAACGACCGAAGATATCCAACTTTTCGGAAGATATTTAAGTATCTTGTCTTGTGCGACGTCCCTTTGAACTTCACGGGACAAAGATACCACCCAACCGAAAACGTCTTTACGGTTTTCTCGATAGGGGTGAATACCCCTTGCCATATATATCACTTCGACCGCACCGCACTCGGTCTTACCGCTACGGTTTCCGCCGAATACCCATCTGTTCCTTTTTTTGCATTTATGAAAGGCAAGTTGTTTTTGATGTTTTATCTTGCCCGTATTATATTTATATATCGGATAATTTTTCCGTGCTTTGAGTTCTTCGTCGATAGCCCTGATTTTTTCGATGCACTCTTTCTTGGTCATAATCGACAAACACTCCTTTATTTCTTCGAATTTTCTTTTTTTTAGATAATCTTTAAGCCTTATAATTTCTCCACTATGAAAAGATTTACGGCGATAATTATCTCGCTATTTTTAATACTTCGTTTCAGTCCGCAAAAAACCGCTTACGCAGGCGAGAATTTTGCGCAAATAATTACGGATAACGCCGTTTTGTACGGGGACTCGGCATTGTCGATTCCCCTTTTCGTTCTGCCGTATTCGTACTTTGTCAAAGTGATATCGACGTACGGAGATTACTCTTTAATCGAGTATATGGACGGCGAAGAAGTGCCTTTTATCCGTGGGTACGTGAGAATTTGCGACCTATCCCCCGTTCAAGAAAGACCGCAAACCCTATTCCCTTTCGTAAAGGAAACGATAAACGAGAACTGCTTGGCTTATAAAAGCAGTTCCTTTGATAAGCCCTATTCGATAACCGAAGGAAGTTCTTTTTTTTATTACGGTACTTTGGACCGTGAAGAAGGAAATACCTTTTTTTTCGGGTATTTGATTTCGCCTTACGGGGATAAGGAACTGTATTATATTCCGTCGTCTGCAATTAACGGACCGTCTATTCCTACGCTTGCGATTATAACTGCGCCCGTCGAAGAAACGACGGGCGCAGAAGAAACGGACGACCGAAACAATAATCTTTGGACCACCTTGCAAACAGTTTTAATCGTTGCGATTTCGGTCGTCGCCGTGTGTATCGTCTATCTACTTTTCAAGCCTTCGAAAACAGTTGACGGAACGATTGAACTCGACGAAGGAGAGTGAGATTTTAACGATTTTCCTTTGTTATATAAGACGATATTATACGAACGGCGAACTATATTGTTGCACTTTTCGTATTCTTCTTCGATAAAGGCAAATTCTTTTTTTATCATATCGAAAAATTCTGCGTCTACTCCTTCCGCCCTTAAATTTTTTGAAAATTTTCCGACTGCAACCGCAAGTTTACGATAATAATTACGGTTAATAACGTCGGTTATTTTTTTACCGCCTATCCCGTATTTTTCTTCTAAAATTCTTCTTTCTTCTGCTTTTAACGAACTTATAGCCCTACTTATACACTCCTTTGTAAATTCCAAATCTTTTTTCTTTTCGGTGAGTTCAAGTAAAATTTCGGCTTGCTTATCTACGGGCGTATAATCGTAATAACTTTTTAGCGCCTTTTTCAAAAACTCCCCTTCCATACCTTCTATAATATCCGCCATTTTATCGTAAAGACAAAGTAGCGTCTTTTCGTAAACAAACATTTTATGCCTCCTTTTTTTAAGCATTGTAATCGGGACTTTTAGGATTTGCAAAACTTCGGGAACAAAAAATCCTAAATTTTTTTTACAATTCTCAAAATTTAATTTCCGAACGTTTGTTCGTTTTTATTCTACATTTGAAACGGTGTCAAAATTTGACATAATTTGGAAAATAAATTAAATTTTAATGTTGATTTTTAAGAAAGATTATTTTTTATAAAAACTATTGTCTTTTTTTAGTTAAGTATGTTATACTTTATATACTTATGAAAAAGATTGTTTCGGTACTTATTTTAATATGTTTATCGTTTGTAGGGTTTTCGCCCCTGTTTTCAAGCGGTAAATCGGTTTATGCCGACGAAAGCGAAGATACGATTTCGACCGGTATTTTCTTGCCGACTTCTTATCTTCAATACTATAAACTCGACAATCCGTACGCAATTTGCGCATACGAAACGAAAGACGAAGAATTCGTCGCAATTTCGCAAACGGGTTCTATCGTAATATACAAAAACGAAACTTTTGCGTCGATTGACGTTTCGGCGTTTACTTCGTCGTCGGTCGCTTGCCTTTCGAGATATAAAAACTTCTTGCTTTTCCCCGCAACCGAAGAAAGCGCAAGTTATATCTACGCTATGGATATATCCAAATTCGGAACGGACGAGTGGGAACTTCCGACGGATATTTCTTCGTTTAGAACTTCGATAGGCTGTACGAACTCGTTTTCTATCGTGGGCGACAAACTCGTAACGACGACGATTAGCGGTTTATCTTTTTACGATATTTTCGTGGAAGACGGCGAATTTAAGGAAACTTTCGTAAAGTCCTACGAAAACAACTGTAATTTGGCTTCGACCGTTTTATACTCCAAAGACGGCAAAGTTTATTTTTCCAAACAAAATCAAAATATATATAAATACGACGGCGTAAACGATGCGGAAGAGTGGTTGTCCGTCGATAACGTAAGGGCGATTACCGAAAGTAAGGCGACCGACGAAATTTACTATTCTTGTCAAAGCGGTGTATTTTCGTATTCGCCGAGCGGACTTAAAACTCCCGAAGCCGTTTGCCTTACGGACTTAACGAAGGAAAAAGATTTGGGAACTTTACACTATCCGCAAGGAATATGTCTTGCGGGCGAAGGTCTTTGGGTTGTCGATAGCACGATAAACGCCGTGCAAGAAATTGACCTTCAAACGAATACCTTTACCGACTTTGCGATAACGACAAACTCTAACGCATTAAACAGGCTTTCCGAAAACGCAAGCGATTTGACCGTTGACGGAAACACGATTTTCGCACTCGATAAAAACCGTGTTGTCATAATCGACAATATCCAAAGCATTGAAAACAGAGTTTACAAACGAGTTGAACTTAACGGTTTAGTTAAAAAATACTCGGCGGGAAAAGGATACCTGTATAGAACGACGGAATTTAACGTTAAACAATACGCCGAAAAAGACTTCATTTGTTTTACCGACGGCAAAACTCTAAAACTCGCATATTTGGAAGACAACGAAGAAGATATTAACTTACCGCTAATTCACGAAATAGAAATTAACGACTCCTACTTCCCGTACGGCGTAAACGATATCTATTACGCCGACGAAACTTTCTATATTCTTTCATACGTCAAATACGGACAAGACTATTTTGCGCAAGTTTACTCTTTGCCCATAAAAAAAGACGCCCTATCTTTTGACGATACGGCGGTTGACCTTGTTCCTATAACGGACGTAGAAAATGCCGACCACAACTCTGTCGGAATACCGAGAGAACTTTCGGTTGACGTGTTCGGAAATATTTGTTTTTGCAACGAGATAGAAGACGGTAAATACAATTTCTACCGTTTCGAAAACGATAGAACCACTTTACTTCAAACGGTTGAAAAGCCGTCAACCGTCGACATTTTGAATTTGCAAACCGACTTCGACGGAAAGTTGTTCGTACTCTATTCGGACAATCTTTTGGAGTGCTACGACGGAGAAAATTTATTCTACTCGAAAACTCTCGATTTAGGCGAAAACTTAAAGGGCGTGTCGCCTGCAAAATCGATGTGCTTATCATACGAAAGCCAAACGGCGTATTTCATTTTCGACGGACTTATATTAAAGAGTTCGTCGGCGGACGAAAATATGATTTCAACGCCTTACACCATTAAAATACCCGACGGGTTTTCACTTGAATATACCGAAAATCCGACTTTTTGCAAGGTTTTGGACGGGGCAAAGATATTTAAGGTTGACCTAAATTTATTAGACGGAAACTACTTTACTTACACCGACACGACGACCGTTACGGGTGAAAAAAGCGGTAAAGATTATGCGATTATTAAAATAAACAATCTCTACTCTTTGGCACTTACCGACGGCGTATCGGGAGTCGTAAGAAATACCGACTGTTTTGGTCAGTTTACCAACGAAGAAAATACGGAAACGCTTATGGCGGTAGTTCCGTTTAACGTTTACGGTGTTCCCGTTTTAGACGACGTTTTCAAACTCGAAATATCGGTAGATAAATTCCAAAATATCGATATAGTTGAAAAAACGACTTTTAACGGAATTGAATTTTTCGTCGCAAATATTGACGGAAACAAAGGCTATATTCCTTCCGCATTTTTAACCGACGAAATAAAAACCGAAGCAAGCCGTGGCGAAACTAATTCTTACTACGACGAAAAGGACACCAAAAACAACGTACTGAAATCTATCGCAATAGTAATCGCAGTATTTTCAATAGCGTCCACCTTCGTCTTTTTCGAAAGAAAATATTTATTTAATTAACAGCATATAAAAAGCCCCGAAAGGCGTTTGATATGCACCTCCTAAAGTTTTTCACATTTTGTGTCCAAACTTTGGGGTGCATATCAGTTGCCTTTCGGGGCTTTTCTTATATTTTGAAATCGTTTTCTATCTCGATAACTTTACCGTCCAAATTTTCAAGCGGACTGTTCTTTTCAAAATGCAAAACCGTTTTATAAGCGGTAAGCCGTTGACGGTTTAACTTGAACTTTTTATTTATCTCGTTAGTGCCGTATTTACCGTCGCCCAAAATAGGATATCCCAAATATTTTAAGTGCGCACGAATTTGATGAGTTTTGCCGGTTATAAGTTTAACTTCCAAAACCGACGTTTCTATTCCCCTTTTAAGTACGGTAAACTCGGTCGTTATTTTTTCTCCGCCTAAATTCTTATCGCCGACGACCTTAACGTAAGAAGTCTTTTCGTCTTTAATTAAATAGGCGTTAGAAGTAAATTTGTCTTTACTCGGCACGCCGTAAACTTCGGCGAGATAATACTTGTCGAAAGTCCTTTCCTTAAACCCTTTCAACAGTTCGCTTTCGCCTATATCGGAAAGCCCGAATAAAATAATACCGTCGGTATTTCTGTCTAACCTGTGGACGAATTTTGCCGTAGAATATTTCTCCTTAACCTTATCGAAGAATTCTTCGGAAGTTATGTTTTTAGGCTTGTATAGGGCGATTAAGTCGTCGCACTTAAATAATACTTTAAGTTCCTTTTCGTTTCCGTCGAAATAAACTTCTATCTCGTCGCCTACGAAAACTTCGGCGTCTTTCCCAACCCTTTTACCGTTCAACTTTATATCTTTTTTACGAAACAGTTTCATAAGCGTTCCGTAAGATATTCCGTCCCCGTAAAAGTCTAAAATACAAGTCGATAATTTTGAGTTTTTAGTGCATTTGAATTTTTTCATATCAGTTCGAAAATATAATAAATTAAATAAGAACAGACTATCGCAATCAAAAATTGATAGACTGCGCTTATTATCGCCGTTAATCTTCCGACTTCGTTTTTTATCGAAAATAAAGCCGATACGCAAGGGGTATAAAGATAAGTAAACATCGTTAGAGCAAGCCCTTGCGAAAATGTAAGCGCAAGTCCCGACGGACACATAAGTTCCAAAGACGACGCTATTCCTTCTTTTGCAAACAGTCCCGTTATTATCGCAACCGCTATTTTGCCGTCGTAAATTTTCAACGGATAAAAGATAGGCGAAAAGAATTTGCCGAAGTAATAAAGTAGCGAACAATCAAACTCGTCCGCACCTAAAAGGCAAAACGAAGGCGATAAACTTTTAAGTAGCCAAACGGTCATAGATACGACCATAACGATACTTGCAAGTTTTATTATAAACTCTTTCAATGAGTTTAGCAAGGATTTTATCAAAACCTTGAAATTTGGCATTTTAACGTCGGCAATCTCTTGAACTTCTATTTTTTTATTGCCTTTAACCGCCGTCTTGCTTAAAAAAAACGAATTGAAAACGGCAAGCGGAACAGAAAGCAAATAGACGGCGGATAATACTAAAAAAGAATATTCGCCGAAAACCCGACAAGCAATATAAGTATATACGGGCGTTCGTGCAGAACACGAAACGAAAGGAAGCGAAAGTACGGTGCGCCTTTTAATTTTTTCGTCGTCTATACCTTTAGTCGATAGCGACGCAACCGCCGTGCAACCGTACCCCGAAAAAAGAGAATATACGGACCGCCCCGACAAACCGAATTTATATAAAAAGCCGTCGAGGAAAACGGATATTCTCGATAAAAATCCGCTTTGGTCCAAAAAGTCCAAACATAGAAAAAGGGTTGCGATTTGCGGGATAAAAACAAGCACCGAGAAAAGTCCCCCGATAACCCCTTC
>JAZRYO010000158.1:0-6612 GCA_045600785.1 Christensenellaceae bacterium
TAAACGTAGTGTTCGTCCGCAAAATATTCTTTTATCTCGACTATTTCCGCCGTAGTTGTTCCACAATCTTTCCACGGCGAACCTATACAAATTAAGCCGGCAAAAATAAAAACGAAACCGAAAGACATCATTGAACAAAAGAAAATTATTATGCCTATTTTTTCCGAATTTCTTTTTTTACTCATTTTTTACACCCCTACTGCAAGTTGAAACACCAAATACATAAGCGGTATCGTAATTATCGCCAAAACCGTCGTGAGTAAAACGTGGCAAGACGCCGAGTCGCCGTCGCCACCGAATCTGACCGCAAAAAGCACCGTCGCCGTCGCCGACGGCATAGATAAAGTGAAAAACAATGCGTATTTTATAGTCATATCGACGGGTAAAAAGGCAACCGCCAAAACGGTTATCAGCGACATAAGTATCAGTTTATAAAACGACGCCAAATAAGAATATTTATTGCCGAATAATTCCTTTGCTTTTACGCCCGCAATTCTTACGCCTACGACTATCATAGCAAGCGGTGTTACCGTATTTGCCAAATAGTCGAAACTTTGCATAAGTTTAGTTAAAAGTATATCCGTAGCCGAACCGTCTTCCGCCAAATCGACGAGTGGCGTTTTTACCGTTAAAAACACTATTAAGCCTACGACAATACCTATGACCGTGGGATTAAGTAGCGCACGCTTAAACGAAACGTCTTTTTTATTTCCCGTTATCATATAAACGCCTATCGACCAACTCATAATATTAAAAGTTGCGGTAACCACCGACGCATAGATTAGTATCTCCCCTTCAAAAGCCGTTCCGCCGAACAACCCTTGCAAAAAGGGAAGTCCCATATATCCGCAATTTCCGAACACGCTTGCAAAACGCAAACTGTTCATCGTAGCGCCCCCGTTTTTTGCGCCGTGTAAAATATACATAATCGCTATCATCAAAAAATGAATTGCAAACGACAAGACCGCCACGATTATCATATTTACCGCTATCCTTGTATCGAACGCCGTCTTTTGAAAACCGACGAACATTAAAAGGGGTTGACAACCGTATAAAACGACGGACGAAAGTGCGGAATCGCAAGACTTATCAAGCAACTTAAATTTAACGAGTAAAAACCCCGGAATTGCCAGAAGGAGTAGGCTTATGGCGGTTATTAGCACGTTTATAAAACTGACTTCCATATTTTTCCTTATTCGCCCACGAAGTATTTAGCCATACCGCCGTTAGCCGTTTCTTTGTATTTCTCTCTTAAATCTTTTCCCGTTTCGTACATAGTTTTAACTATCGTATCGAAAGATATTTTTCTCATATCCGCCAAATATTTGGCGATACCGTAAGACGCTACCGCACGAAGCGCAGCCATAACGTTTCGCTCTATGCACGGCATTTGAACGAGTCCGCCGACAGGGTCGCAAGTAAGCCCCAAATTATGTTCGAGTCCGACTTCCGCAGCACACTCAATCTCGTCAACCGAAAGCGAAAATACTTCGCAAATCGCACCCGCCGTCATCGAACAAGCAGTACCGATTTCGGCTTGACAACCGCACTCCGCTCCGCTTACCGACGCATTTGTTTTTACTATATCCCCTATAAGTCCAGCCACCGCAAGACCGTCTATAATCTTCGATTCGGGAATTTTCTTATCTTTATAAAAATAGTACATAACCGACGGCAAAACTCCCGACGCACCGCAAGTCGGCGCAGTGACTACCACCCCGTTCCCCGCATTTTGCTCGGCAACCGCCAAGGCGTAAGACGATATAAGTCTGTTCTCGTCGAACTCCTTATCCTTATTATATAATACCTTCGCTTTTCTCTCAACGAAAAGTCCGCCGTCCAAAATTCCGTCGGCTTTTAACCCTTCTTCAACCGAAGATTTCATACAGTCCCAAACCGTTTTTAAGTATTCTTTTAAGTCGGGCTCTGTTAAGTAAACGTATTCGGACAACCGTAAATTATTCTCTTTGACGTATTTTTTAATATCGTTAAACGTGGATAAATTATAGACTTGTTTTGGCGGAACGTAGTCTTCTCCGTCGATTTTATAATCTCCACCGCCTATGCTCTCGGCAATAATAGACCTAACTTCTTTGCCACCCGACGACAATTTTATTTCCATAGTGTTTGGGTGTGGAAGTTTCTTTTTAGTCTTGTCGAAGATTATTTCGGTATTTTCGCCCAAAACTTCTCTTACAACCTTGTCCGTCCCGTGTCCCTTGCCGGTGTAGGCAAGCGAACCGTATAAAATAACTTTATACGAGTATCCGTCGCCGTATTTTTCTTTTATAAACTTGCAAATCCGTTCCGGTCCTATCGTGTGCGAACTTGACGGTCCTTTGCCTATTTTGTAAATTTCTTTTATCGATTGCATAATTTCCTTGACATTATTGTACCACAAGACGAAATCTTTTTCAATTAAATACTTTCTTTTTCGGTAAATTGTTGTTATAATCTATCTATAAATTATTTTCGGAGAAATGCCATGCTTATTTTAGGTTTTCAAAAATTAACGCTTTTGGACTTCCCGAACAGAGTTGCGGCGACCGTTTTTACGGGCGGCTGCAATTTCCGTTGTCCGTTTTGTCATAATTCCCCACTCGTCACTAAAATCGAACCCCAAAAGTCGTACGACCAAAACGAAGTGCTTTCCTATCTCAAATCGAGAAAGGGGGTTTTAGACGGAATTTGTATAACGGGCGGAGAACCTTTAATCCAAAGAGATATAGAAGATTTTATGAAAAGCGTAAAAGATATGGGCTTTTTGGTTAAACTCGATACTAACGGCAGTTTTCCGAATAAGTTAAAAGAAGTCGTCGATAAAAAACTCGTCGACTACGTCGCTATGGATATTAAAAACTCCAAGGAACTTTACGGTGAAACGGTCGGCGTTAAAGATTTCGACCTGTCGCCTATCGAACAAAGCGTGGATTTCTTGCTTTCTGGACAAGTCGAATTCGAATTCAGAACGACGATTACGAAAAATTTCCACACGGTACAAAGCGTCGAAAGTCTTGCCAAATGGATAAAAGGTACGAAAAAGTACTTTTTGCAGAATTTCGAAGATTCGGGCGACTTGATTTCAACGGGAATTAAAGCCGTAGAAAAAGAAACCTTATTCGAAATGAAAAAAGTTGCGGAAAACGTTTTGGGAACGTGCATAATCCGTGGTGTTTAGCGGAATTTTAAGAAATTTTAATTAAAGCGGAGAAGATTTTCGGTCTTTTCCGCTTTTATTATGCGTACCATATATTGTTAAATAAAAATATAAAAACACAAGATATTGTGCTTTTATGCTTGACACGGCAATTTTCGTGTAGTATAATAAGTCCACTATCACACGTTAAGGAGAATTTTATGTACCAAGTCACGAAAAGAGACGGTAAAATAGTTGATTTCGACTTTTCGAAAATCAAAACCGCCATTCAAAAAGCGTTTGACGCTTGCCAAAAACAGACTAACACGGATATTATCGACTTTTTAACGCTTAAAGTTACCGCAGATTTCGAACCGAAGGTAAAAGACGGAAAAGTTGCGGTAGAAGCAATTCAAGACAGCGTTGAAACGGTACTTATCAAAGCGGGATACGACGATGTCGCAAAGGCGTATATTTTATACCGTAAACAAAGAGAAAAGATAAGAAACGTCAGCACGACTATTTTGGACTACAAAAAGGTCGTCGACAACTATTTGCAAGTTAACGACTGGAGAGTTAAGGAAAATTCTACGGTCACCTATTCGGTAGGCGGTTTGATTTTGTCTAACTCGGGTTCTATCACCGCAAATTACTGGCTTTCTGAAATTTACGACGAAGAAATTGCAAATGCGCATAAAAATGCGGATATTCATATCCACGACCTTTCTATGCTTACGGGATACTGTGCAGGTTGGTCGCTTAAACAGTTAATTCAAGAAGGACTCGGCGGAGTCGTCGGAAAAATCACGTCGTCCCCTGCAAATCACCTTTCGACCTTATGTAATCAAATGGTCAACTTTTTAGGTATAATGCAAAACGAGTGGGCGGGCGCACAAGCGTTCTCGTCTTTCGATACTTACCTTGCGCCGTTCGTAAAAATCGACAATCTTTCTTACAAAGAAGTTAAACAATGTATTCAATCGTTTATTTACGGCGTAAACACTCCGAGTCGTTGGGGTACTCAATCGCCCTTTACCAACATTACGTTGGACTGGACCGTTCCCCAAGACCTTGCCGAACTCAACTGTATCGTAGGCGGAAAAGAAGTAGATTTCCGTTATAAAGACTGCGAAAAAGAAATGGCAATGGTAAATAAGGCGTTCATTGAAACTATGATTGAAGGCGACGCTAACGGTCGTGGTTTTCAATACCCTATTCCTACCTATTCGATAACTAAAAACTTCGACTGGTCGGACACCGAAAACAACCGTCTTTTATTCGAAATGACGGCTAAATACGGCACTCCGTATTTCTCTAACTATATAAACAGCGATATGGAACCTTCGGACGTTCGTTCGATGTGTTGCCGTCTTCGTCTTGACCTTCGTGAACTCCGTAAAAAATCAGGCGGATTTTTCGGAAGCGGTGAAAGTACGGGGTCGGTCGGCGTAGTCACTATCAATATGCCGAGAATTGCTTACCTTTCCGAAACGGAAAACGAGTTCTATCAAAGACTCGATAAACTTATGGACATTTCGGCACGTTCTTTGAAAGTTAAACGTACCGTTATTACCAAACTTTTAGACAACGGCTTATATCCTTATACAAAGAGATATTTAGGAACTTTCAACAACCACTTCTCGACTATCGGATTAGTCGGTATGAACGAAGCGTGTCTTAACGCACGTTGGCTTAAAAAGGACTTGACTCACAAGGAATCGCAAGACTTTACCGCTAACGTATTAAATCATATGAGAGAACGTCTTTCCGACTATCAAGTCGAATACGGCGACCTTTACAACTTGGAAGCGACTCCCGCAGAATCTACCGCATTTAGACTTGCAAAGCACGACGTAGAACGTTATCCCGATATAATTACTGCGGCTAAAAAGCCCGGCGATTCGCCTTACTACACTAACTCGTCGCACCTTCCCGTAGGCTATACCGAAGATATTTTCTCGGCTTTGGATATTCAAGACCGTTTACAAACGTGATATACGTCGGGTACTGTTTTCCACGCATTTTTAGGTGAAAAACTTCCCGATTGGAAATCTGCGGCAATGCTCGTTAAAAAGATTGCTGAAAACTATAAACTTCCTTACTACACTATGTCGCCTACTTACTCTATTTGTAAAAATCACGGCTATATCTCGGGCGAAGTTTACACTTGTCCCGACTGTGGAGAAAAAACCGAAGTTTACAGCCGTATAACAGGATATTACCGTCCCGTTCAAAACTGGAACGACGGTAAAACTCAAGAGTATCACGACCGTAAAGTTTACAATATCGCAAATTCCAAATTAACCCACGAAGGTTGTTTGAAAGACGACGATGCAAACGAAGTTTGTTCAAATAAGACGGGTGTATTCTTATTCGCAACCCCGACTTGCCCCAACTGTAAAATAGCGTGCGCAACTCTCGATAAAGCGGGCTTTAAGTACGAAAAACTTTACGCCAACGAACATCCCGATATGGCTAACGAATTCGGAGTTAAACAAGCACCTACTTTGGTAGTCGCTAAAGAAGACGGAACGGTCGAAAAATATACGGGCGTTTCGGATATCAGAAAATACTTAAACGCATAAAATTATGATATACGATATTATAATAGTCGGCGGTGGTCCTGCGGGACTCACCGCCGCCGTTTACTCAAAACGTGCAAACAAAACGGCTCTCGTTTTGGAAAAAGAAACGTTCGGCGGTCAAATAACGAACTCGCCGAAGGTTGAAAATATCCCCGGGTTTACTTCCCTTTCGGGAAACGAATTTGCCGAACACCTTGTCGACCAAGTTTTGTATCAAGGTGCGGAAACCGAATCTGCCGAAGTTTTGGGAATAATCGACGGCGATATTAAGACCGTTAAAACCGACGCAGGCGATTATCAAGCAAAGGCTGTAATTATCGCAACGGGCGCAAAGCACCGCACGTTGCATCTTAAAGGCGAAGAAAACTTTATCGGCAACGGCATTTCTTTTTGTGCCGTATGCGACGGTGCTTTCTATACGGGTAAAACCGTAGCCGTAATAGGCGGTGGAAACTCCGCACTTCAAGAAGCGATACTTTTATCCGACCTTGCCAAAAAGGTTTACGTCGTTCAAAATTTGGACTTTTTGACGGGCGAGAAAAAACTTATCGAAGATTTATCCAAAAAAACTAACGTAGAAGTCATTTTAGGCAGTACGGTCGAAGAATACTTGGGAAACAACGAACTTAACGGCATTAGGATAAAATCGGTGTTAAACGGCGATTTAAGAGATTTATCGCTCGACGGCGTGTTCCTTGCAATCGGGTTAGTTCCACAAAACGAAAACTTTAAGTCGGTTATCGATTTAGACGAAAGGGGCTATGCCGACGCAAACGAAAACTGTAAGACGAAATCAAACGGAATTTTCGTCGCAGGCGATTGCCGTAAAAAATCTATCCGTCAAGTTGCAACCGCAGTGTCCGTCGGTGCGATATCCGCACTTGCCGCTCG
>JAZRYO010000159.1:0-9439 GCA_045600785.1 Christensenellaceae bacterium
GTAAAATACACTTTGCCGTCTATATCAGGCGAAGAAAAATAACATCTGCCTATAAAAGACTGTCTATCCAAATCAACGCCGTCGCAAAGAACGTCAACCGTCTTGCCGACGTAGGCATTTAATATTTTTTTGGATATCCCCTTTTGAACTCCGTAAAGTTTTTTAACCCTTCTTCTTCTTACCCTTTCTTCTAAATGACCGTCGAGTTTATATGACGGCGAATCTTCTTCTTTCGAATAGGCAAAAAAACCTGCGTTAAAAAGTTTTGCCGATTTAATAAACTTTACTAAATTAGAAAACTGCCTTTTCGTTTCGCCTGGGAATCCTGCGATAAAAGTAGAACGAATAGCGATATCCGGAATTTCTTCTTTAAGTTTATTTATCAATTTCAAATACCCTTCGCCCGTGCCTTTTCTATTCATACGTTTAAGTACGGTATCGTCGGCGTGTTGAAGCGGTATATCGACGTAGTGAATAACCTTCTCGTTGTTTTTTATCTCGGCAATAAGTTCGTTAGATAACATATCGGGATAAAGATATAAAAGCCGAATTTTTTCGACGGTTTCTATTTTTGACAGCCGTCTTATAAGTTCGACGATTTTAGTTTCACCGTATAAATCTAATCCGTATCTCGTCAAATCTTGCGCAACTAAAATGAGTTCTTTTATTTCTCCGAGTTTTTCGGTTTCTTCGACTAAATCTTCAATAGGCGTCGAAACGTATTTGCCACGTATAGACGGTATTAAACAGTACGTACAATGATTGTCGCAACCGTCGGCGATTTTTAAGTAAGCATAATGGTAAGGTGTCGTAAGTACCCTTTCGGTACACTTCTTTACCGTTCCCGTTTTGACGAGATTAACCCTTTCGCCTTTATACGCCCTTTCGAGACCATCTTTTAACAATTCGTAATCGTAAGTTCCCAAAAACAAATCGACTTCGGTAAGTTCTTCATAAAGTTCGCTAACGTACTTTTGTGGCAAACAACCCGTTAAAACGAGTTTTTCAAGTTTGCCCTTTTCTCTATATTCGTTGCACTCTAAAACGGTGTCTATCGCTTCCTTTCTCGCACTTTCCAAAAAAGCACAAGAGTTTACGATTAAAATTTCCGCCTCGAATAAGTCTTGGGTTATGTTTTTTATTTGAGATAACATCTTCTCGGTATCGACTCTATTCTTGTCGCACCCTAACGATATTACCCCGACTTTTTTTTCGTCAAGTATCATAACGCACCGAACTGTTGTTCAAATTCTTCCTTTGTCAATATTACTTGTCTTTGTTTTCCTATTTGCGTTTGAGAAACGTAGCCTTCGTTTTCAAGCCAGTCGAACATCTTCGCCGCTTTCGGAAAACCGTAGCTCAATTTTCTTTGAATTAAAGATATGGATATAACGCCGAGTTTAACGGCAAGCCTTAAAACTGCAAGTTGGTCGGCGGTCATTATTCCGTCTTCTCCCATATCTTCGTCTTTTCCGTTTACGCTTTCGATTTGCGGATTTAATTCTTCGTTTATCGATTTAAGCGCAGATTCGTTAAAGTACGAGACGTTGTTTTCTTTAACGTATCTAACGACGTTTTTAATTTCCGTCATATTGATAAACGCACCTTGCGCCCTTTCGACGCTCGTCATCGTACTCGTCTTGTAAAGAAGGTCGCCGTTTCCTAAAAGTTTTTCGGCACCCTGTTCGCCTAAAATGGTATTAGAGTCGATACCGTTGGACATCTTAAACGCAAATCTCGAAGTAAAGTTGGTCTTTATTGAACCTTCGACTATATTGACCGACGGTCTTTGAGTCGCCATAATAAGATATATGCCCGCCGCTCTCGCCTTTTGCGCAAGCCTTTGAATTCTGTCTTCAATAGCCCTTTTATCAGTGCTCATAAGGTCGGCAAACTCGTCGATTATTATGACTATTCTCGGCATTATCCTTTCTTTTCTCGTATCAACTTGTTCGTTATATTCGTCGATATTATGGACGATTGCGTTTTTAAGCCGTAAGTATCTCGACTCCATTTCCTTAATCGCCCAGTTAAGCATTGCTATCGCCTTTGGCGTTTCGCAAATTATCTCGTCGAACATCATATGCGGTATTCCGTTAAATACCGTAAATTCGACTTGTTTGGGGTCAACGATTATAAAACGGAGTTCGCTGGGACTATACCTATACATTAAACTAACGATAAGAGTGTTAAGCCCGACGCTTTTACCCGTACCCGTAGAACCCGCAACCAAAAGGTGTGGCATTTTGGAAATATCGGCAACGACCGAATTTCCGACGATATCTTGTCCTACCGCAAAGGTTAACGAATTTCTCTTTGCGTTTATAAACTCTTGACTTTCGATTACCGAACGGAGTCCGACTATCGACTTAACGTCGTTCGGAACTTCTATTCCGATTAGCGAAGTTCCGGGAATAGTTCTAAATCTTATTTCTTCTTTTACTTGCAAACGAAGTTTTAAGTCGTCGGTATATTTCATAACCGTCTTTATGGAAACGTCGTCGGGAATAGAAATATCAAATCTCGTTATCGTAGGACCGTGAATAATATTCGCAACTTCTACTTGTACTCCGCCCAAAACCTTTAACGTGTTTACTATCTTCTCGGCTTTGTCTTGCTTAAAAGTTTCGAGTTTATCTTGGTCTTCGTGGCTTGCTTCGTATTTATTCAAAAGTTCGGTCGGCGGTGCTTTATACTTAAAGTCCAAAGGCATCTCGTCGAAAGGATTATATTCTTTTTGCTCCGAAAATACCGAAGTTTGTCCATACGCCGACGAATAATCTTCGTGCTTTTGTTTCGGAGGATTAACATACTCGACTTTTTCTTCTAATTCCTCGTCGGGTTCTTCTTCGACTACTACGACGTCTTCTTCGTAATCTTCAACGGGTTCTTCAAATCTCTCTCCACTTCTTTCGTCGCTTATTATATCATTATCGCTATCGTTGTCGAAAATACTCTTACCCGATATCGTTCCACCGTCGTATTCTTCAACGTCGTCAATCGATTTGACTGCGTCTTTATAACTGCCGGGGACGTACATATCGTCATAACCGTCTTCGGCAAAAGTGTATTTATCGTCTATCGACTTAAAGTCTTTTCTTCCGTTAATCGCATTAGAAACGTCTTCGGGCGTGAGTTTTTGGGGAGTTTTTATAAAGTCCATTTTTGTCTTGAACTCTTTTTGATACTCGTCCGAATAACTGCTTTCTCTATTGTAGCCGTTATATCCAGATTTGGACGGAAATTCTTCGTCCCTTGCGCCTTTGAAAGCAAAATCGTTTTTATCTACGAATAAACCGCCTTTTTTCACGGGTTCGGATTTTTCAATCTTTTCTACGGGGGCGGAGTTGGTTTCTTCTACTACGTCGGTATTCTCTTCTTTTTTCTTGCCAAAATCACCACGTTTTTTATATACGACTAAAAATCCTATTATAAGGAGTAGCGCATAAATTATAAACGCACCGTATATAGACGCAATTTTTGCAAGAAGATATACGACGATACCTATACTCGCACCGCCGAAACTCGATTTTGAAATATTCGCTTCCGGAGAATTATAACAATCGGATAAATATTCGCCGAAAGTGAGTTCGTGTACCTTTGGAATTTTTAATGCGGAGTGCAAAATGCAAACGAGTGCAAACACGCATACGAAAAGCGAAACGGCAAGCGCCTTATTGTCCTTTTCGGTCTTTTTGCCGAATATTAAAAGTATCCCGAAAAGCGTCGTCGCAATAAAAAGCGGATATGAAACGAACCCGAAAACGCCGAGCAAAAACTTTTGCACGGCAGTTCCGAGTGAATAAAATACTGCGTCGCCCGTTATTAGGCAAAATAGGGAAATTAACGAAAAAAACGTAAGTACCATACCCCAAAGTTCTCTCGTTAAAATCACATTAAATTCTTTCTCTTTTTTTGCCATTTTTCAACCTCGATATTTATACGTTTAGATTATACCATAAAACCCCTTTTTTTACAACGGTTTTGAAAAATTTTATAAATTTATTTATAAAAAAAACAACGGGCGTTCCCGTTGTCAAAAAAATAAAGGGCAAACGAATTTGCCCTTTATAAATTATTTTTCAATGAGTTCAACGATATCTTTAACCGTTTTAAGCGACGACGCACTTTCTACGGATACCGTAATTCCGAATTCGTCTTCCAAACACATAAGCATTTGGACGATGTCAAGCGAATCTGCGCCAAGATCCTTAATAACTTCGCTTTCAAGCGAAATCGTCGATTTGTCAATACCGAGTTGTTCGGCAATCATACTTACTACTTTATCAAATACTTCCATAGTTATCTCCTTATCGGTTTAATACCTATAAATAATAACATTTACGACCTAAAATGTCAATCGTTTTACCCTTCTTTTTTAGGCGTACGCATAGTAAGTCCTATTCTGTTTTTTTGAACGTCGACGCTTAATACCCTTACTTTTACGACTTGCCCTACTTTCAAAACGTCAGACGGGTGCTTTATATAGGTATCCGATATTTCGGAAATATGCAAAAGTCCGTCTTGATGAACGCCTAAATCGACGAACGCACCAAAGTCTATTACGTTTCTTACCGTGCCTTTGAGTTCCATACCTACTTTTAAGTCGTTTATATCCATAATGTCAGAACGGAGTTCGGGTTTGGGTAGCGAATCTCTTACGTCCCTACCGGGTTTTAGAAGTTCGATAACTATATCGTTCATAGTCGGAACGCCGAGCCCTACTTCTTCGGCAGTCTTTTGTTCTCCCCTTGCCTTAATCTTATTCGGCAAATCGTCGAGTTTTCTATTCTTAACGTCGTCGTCGGTATAATCGAAAAGTTTCAAAAGTTTTTCGGTCGCCTCGTAAGATTCGGGGTGAACTGCCGTATTATCCAAAATATTCTTGCCGTCCCTTATTCTTAAAAAGCCCGCACATTGTTCGTACGCTTTAGCACCGAGTTTGGCAACTTTCAAAAGTTCTTTTCTTTGTTTGAACTTTCCGTTTTCTTCTCTATATGCGATAATATTATTCGCAATACCGCTATTTAACCCTGCGACGTGAGAAAGTAGCGAAGGACTTGCGGTGTTTAAGTCAACGCCGACGCTGTTTACACAGTCTTCCAAGACGCCGTTTAACACTTCGTCTAAACGGGCTTCGGGCATATCGTGTTGATACTGTCCGACACCTATCGCTTTCGGGTCTATTTTAATAAGTTCGGCAAGCGGGTCTTGTAATCTTCTCGCAATGGAAATTGCCGACCTAAGCGTTAAATCGAACTGCGGAAATTCTTTCGCCGCAAGCGGTGAACCCGAGTAAACGGACGCACCTGCCTCGGACACGACGACGTATCCGACTTTACCGTTATAATCTTTAATCATATCGGCGACGAATATCTCCGATTCTTTGGACGCAGTACCGTTTCCTATTGAAATTACGTCAACGTTATGTTTGTCTATAAGCGCTTTAAGTTCCTTTTTTGCTTCTTCCTGTTTGTTTTGCGGTGGCGTAGGATAAACGACCGTCGTATCCAAAACTTTACCCGTTCCGTCAACTACCGCAATCTTGCAACCCGTCCTATACGCAGGGTCAAAACCCATAGTAATTTTATCTTTAATAGGCGGTTGCATTAAAAGGGGACGAAGGTTTACGTCGAACATTTTTATCGCTTGTTCTTGTGCGTTCTCAGTTAAGAAGTTTCTTACTTCCCTTTCTATCGCAGGCTGAATAAGACGTTTATAACTGTCGGCGACTGCATCTTCAAGGCAAGAAGTAGTTATACTACCTTATTTTACAAATCCAACCTTGCATACTCTTATTGCAAATTCTTCGTCGACCGAAACTTTAACCTTTAAGTAGCCTTCGTCTTCGCCACGGTTTATGGCAAGGACTCTGTGCGACTTAATCTCGGCGACGGGTTCTATATAATTTGCATACATTTCGTAAGTTTTAGCGCCTTCTTCTTCCACCTTTTGTATCTTCGTCGAAATGTCAGCGTTTTTAAGATATATCCTACGGAGTTTTTTACGGAGTTCGGCATCGTCGGACACTCTTTCGGCAATTATATCTTCCGCACCCGAAATTGCGTCTTTTTCGTTCTCTACACCGAGTTCCGAATTTACGAAAGGTTTAGCAAGGTCTTCGACCGTCCCCTTCGTTTCTGTTTGCGCCATAAGTATATCCGCCAAAGGTTCTAACCCTTTTGCGATTGCAACCGTCGCTCTCGTCTTTTTCTTCGGTTTATACGGACGGTAAATATCTTCGACTTCGGTTATCGTTTCCGCCTTTTCAAGTGCCGCCGCAATTTCGTCGGTCATTTTGCCTTGTTCGGTTATAGAATCGGAAACTTCCGCTTTTCTCTTTTCGATATTTCTTAAATAGTTAAGTCTATCGGAAAATTCACGAAGTACTTGGTCGTCGATATGCCCCGTCATTTCTTTACGGTATCTCGCTATAAACGGGATAGTGTTTCCTTCGTCTAAAAGTGCTACGATGTTCTTTACGTGTTCGTCCCGAAGTGAAAATTCTTCGGTAATTCTTTTCAAAATGTCCATTTTAGTTCCACAAATTCTCTCTTAATCTTATTTTATCATTTTCATCGACTCTAAAAGAATCGAAGATTTTTCTTAAAGTTTTCTTTAACGTTTCTTCACTTAACGAACGTTTCGTTAAAAAGGCTTCCGTTTTTTCCTTAAACTTTATATACGCCGTCGATAGCGTCCACGCTATCGCCATATCGTTATAATACCCCTTTTTATCCAAACGCTCGCAAACTTCGAATATATAATCTAAACGGTCGGTTAAATAATGATAATGCAAAGTCGTAAGTAAAAACCGTAAAGTAAAACCTTCCGCCGTGTCGATATTTGCTTTTACATATTCAAAAAGTTTTTCACGTTCTTTTTTCACGCATTTGACCATGGGGACGATAGAATCTATATGCGCCCAACTGTCAGCGTGCTTTAAGTAAATTTCAAGTAAAGGAATAAACTCGTCGTAAGATTTTTGGGCAATTATAAGTCCGTAAATAAACGTGTCTTCGTAATACTTAAACTCGCAGTGCCGTATATAATCGTCTTTATCCTTAACCGATTTCGCTATTTCTTTCATTTTCGGCGTTCTCACGCCGAGTAAGGCTTTTTGACTGTTGATAATCTTCGTCGAAAACTTTTGAAAGTCGCCTTCCGTGTTTTCAAAAAGAGTTTTGATAACTTCTTCGTATGCGTTCATTTTCTACCTTGTTAATTTCGTAATTTTATATCCGAATTGCGATAAAGTTTCGTAAACCCCGTCCATAATCGCATAGTCGTACGAGTTCGTTTCAATATCCTTTATATTTTTATCACAACCGTTGTTTTTATACACTTCGAGTTCGTGTTTATAAAGTTTATCTAAATCGTAGAAAGAAAGCAAACAAGCGTGCTTTTTATTCGTTAGGTCTTTATGTACGACCTTTTCGCCGTTAAAGGTAATTTCCTTAAATCTAAGCGGTCTAAAACCGTTGACTATATAAAACGTCGTCCATCTCAAATGTTCTTGATATGCAAGGGCATTTCTCGTGTTCAAAACAAAATACTTACCGTAATCTTTTACGATTTCACCATACTTTTCGCTAAACTCCCGTTTTGAAATTCCGATTGCGTCTTCTTTTTTCGTATAGTTAAGACCGATTAAATTTAACTTAAATCCGACGTTGACGTATGCTTGAATATTTGAACGACGTTCAATATTCTCGTCCATTTTGTCGTTAGTCCCTTTAAGTGATAAATATCCTTTATGGTTTAATTCGGCAAGCAACCCGAGTTCGTCGTTTACGATTGTGTCGTGAGTCAGTATTTCGTCCTTAAATCCGTAAGGCAAAACGTTCGGTAGCGATAAAATCGCTTCTTTTTTACTATCTACGTTATAAAATATAAGACTGTTTTTAGAAACGATTTGTGAAATTTGTTTTGCAACCGAAGCGTTTTCTATATCGCTTTGAAGGGAAACGAAATAGTAATTAAACACGTCTTTATTATCATCGAATAAATACTTTATTTCTTCAAAATCCGATTTTACGTTTATGTCTTTCGGCGTTATTATTGCGGGGAAGTCGGGCAAAGGTAAATCGTAAATATTTGTATAGAGATTTTTAATTCTCGCAAACAACGGACGCTCTAAATTCTTTTTGTCTTTATCGTATAAGTAATAGTTTATAGGCATACATTTGTATTTTTCGCCGTCCTTAACGATAAATTGATTGTTGATAATAAGCGACTTCATAGTAGCGTAAGCCGTCTTGCCAAAACCTATAAAATTGACGTTAATTTGCTTATCCTTTTTTAGAAGTGCGTCTTCCAAAAATCCGTCGGGCAAATATTTTGCAAGATTGTGTTTTAACGAAAAATTTCTTGCTAATAAATCATAACGGTCAAAAGTAGTCGCCTTAACGTATTCGTTTTTATTACACCTTATGGAAAGTTCGTCGTTAACGAAAGCCTGACTTTCTTCGGGTATCTCGATTGAAAATGAAAATTGACGATTTTTAGAAGTCTTAATGCCGTCTAAAAGTTCACAAACTACGTGAGTGCTTGATAAATCTTCGTCGAAAATAATAACGTTCGTCGTTCCGTGCAAAAATTTAATACTTTTTAACCCTTTTGCGTTAAAGGGTAAATAAATAAACGGAATTTTTTCGAAAAATAAATCTCTTTTCTGTTCCGCTGTTAGTTTTACCGTTTTCGAATCGATGAAAATTATCGAGTTTTTATTGTTTCTACAATACGTCAATGCGTCGCCGTTATACCCGACTACGATATCGGCGTTTTTCATTTTCAAAATAAAAACGCTAATATAGTTGCGGATAGAAATTTTGAAAAAGCCTATTAAAGACGAAATCATCGTCGTACCCGCAATAATCGTGTAAACGTATACGTCTATTTTGAAAATTATATCGTTTTCAAAAAGCGGAATTAAAAGATTTTCTGCAATGCTTAATCCGAAAGCACCGAGACTTAATCCTGCGCATTTTGCAAACGATAAAACGTTATAAAAACCGTTAGTCGTAAAATATGCGTACGAATAAATTATAAGTCCGATAACGAAAACGGGAACGGAAAACCAAAAAGTTTTTCTGTCAATTAGCGTCCTTTTGAAAATTCCGATAACGAAAAATGCAATTACAAAAAGTATTTCCAAACATAAAATAAAATTTGACATAACGTCCCCTTACTCTTGTTCATCCAAAGTTACGGACTTACAAATAAAATTATTCTTAAATATATCGTCAAATCTAAACAACCCTTGTTTTTGCCTATCCGGTAAAGAAAGGTATACTCTCGTTCCGCCACGAGGGGAAACGCTCGCTTCAAACTCCGTCGTTGAAAAGACGTCTAAAAGCTCGTCTCTTTCTTCTTCGGTCGGCATATCCAATATAATCTTAAACTCCGTGCCGTAAAATTCGTGTACGGGAAGATAAAT
>JAZRYO010000160.1:0-5323 GCA_045600785.1 Christensenellaceae bacterium
CGCTTGTTTAAGGTCTTTCCTTCCGAACGTTTCATAAAGTCTTCGAAAGACTGATATTTGCCGTGCGTTTCCCTTTCGCTTACGATACTTTCTATCGCCGAAAGTCCTATGCCTTTGATTGCGCCCAAACCGTAGCGGATAGAATTTCCTTTAACGCTGAAAAGCCCTACGCTTTCGTTGATACTCGGCATTAAAACCCTTATGCCTTCTTCTTTTGCGTATGATAAATAGTTTTGTATTTCTTCAATGTTGGTTATTCTGTTGTTTAATACTGCGGTCAAAAATTCGGGTTCGAAGTACCGTTTAAGATAAGCCGTTTGATATGTGACTATAGAGTACGCCGCAGCGTGCGATTTATTGAAAGCGTATTTTGCGAAGTCTTTCATTTCGTCCCAGATTTGATGTGCTACGTCTTCGGGAACGCCACGTTTTAAGCAACCGTCTATACCCAAAACAACATTGCCGTCTTTATCCACGCTTTCGGGTCTGCCGTTTATAAACACGGCTTCTTCTTTTGCCATTTGGTCAACTTTCTTTTTACCCATCATACGACGGACCATATCCGCCTGTCCTAACGTGTATCCCGCAAGCGCTTGAACTATCTTCATAACTTGTTCTTGATATACGATACAACCGTAGGTCTGTTTAAGTATGGGTTCGAGTAAGGGATGTGCGTAAGTGACTTTCGACGGGTTGTGTTTGTTTTCGACGAATCTCGGGATAGAGTCCATAGGACCGGGGCGGTACAAAGAAACCGCAGCGACTATATCTTCAAGACAATTCGGGCGGAGTTCCTTTAAGAACTTTTGGAAGCCTGCCGATTCTATTTGGAATATGGCTTTGGTATTTCCCGTAGAGATAAGGTCGTAAACCTTTTGGTCGTCGTAGTTCGAGTGTGAAAAATCGACTTCTACGCCGTGATTTTGTTTTGCATATTCTATCGCAAGTTTAATATCGGAAAGGTTGCGAAGTCCCAGAAAGTCCATTTTCAAAAAGCCCAAGTGTTCGAGTTCCACGCCCGTATATTGACTCGTGATATCGTCGCCGTTTCTGCCGAGTGGCATATGTTTATCCAAAATGTCCGCACCGATAATTACACCGCAAGCGTGCGTACTTGCTTGCCGTGGTGCGTCTTCGAGTTTAATCGCAATATCGACGACTCTTTTAATTTCCGATTCGTTATTGTAAATCTCGACGAGTTCGGGAACGGAGTAATCTACGCCGTAGTCCTTTGCTTTTTCGTCGGGGTTGTATTTGCCGAAAACCTTCATTAAGATATTCGGTCTTGCAAGGTCGAATTCTTCGCCCTTTTTATTTTTTCTCGTAAGTTTTGTAGGAACGAGTTTTGAAACTCTGTCCATTTCGGAGTAGGGAACTTTAAGCACCCTACCTACGTCTTTAAGTGCGTTCTTCGCCGCCATAGTGCCGAAAGTGACGATTTTACAAACTCGGTTTTCACCGTATTTACGTCTGACGTATTCGATGACTTCTTGTCTTCTCGAATCTTCGAAGTCGACGTCGAAGTCGGGTGCGGAAACTCTTTCGGGGTTTAAGAAACGTTCGAAGTACAAATCGTATTTTAAGGGGTCGATATCGGTAATGTCGATAAGGTATGCGACGATAGAACCTGCGCCCGAACCACGCCCCGGTCCTACCGATATTCCCATTTTTCTTGCGTTAAAGATATAATCCCAAACGATAAGGTAATATTCGATAAAGCCGAGTTTTTGAATAATTTGAAGTTCGCTTTCAATTCTTTCTCTAATCTCGGGCGTTTCTTTACCGTACTTTTTGGCTATACCTTCGTCGATAAGTTTTCTTATAAAAACGATAGGTTCGTCGCCGTTGTCGGGAGTGTAATGGGGAAACATATAGTGTCCGTAAACGAACTCGAAATTACATTTATCGGCTACTTCCAAAGTGTTTTTTATGGACTCTTCGTCGCCTAAAAATAAGGCTTGCATTTCTTCTTCCGATTTAAGATAAAATTCGTCGTTGGGGAATTTTAATCTGTCGGGGTCGTCGTAGTCTTTACCCATTTGGACGCACATTAAAACGTCTTGCGACAATGCGTCTTCTCTGTCGATATAGTGAACGTCGTTGGTGATAACCGTCTTAATCGCATACTTTTTTGCGTAAAGGCGTAAATATTTGTTTACTTCGGCTTGTTCTTCCAAGTAGTGATTTTGAAGTTCCAAATAAAAATCGTCGCCGAATAAATCTTTGAAAAACTTTACTAATCTTTCGGCCTCGTCGAAATCTCTTTGGAGTATGGCTTGCGGAATATCGCCCGCCAAACACGCCGATAAGCATATAAGTCCTTCGTGATGTTCGGATAAGGTTTTAAGGTCTATTCTCGGTTTATAGTAAAAGCCGTCCCTAAACGCAATGGCGTTCAAAAGCGAGATATTATCGTATCCCGTTTGGTCTTTACAAAGAAGTACCAAGTGGTTTAACTTCGTCTTACCGCTTTTAACGTTCAAATCGTCGCACACGTAAAATTCGGTGCCGATAATCGCCTTAATTCCTTCCGCCTTACAAGCGTCGAAAAAGGAAACCGCACCGTACATATTGCCGTGGTCGGTTATCGCAACGGCAGGCATACCCATACTTTTCACCTTTTTAGCGAGAAGGGGTATCCTTGTAGCACCGTCTAATATGCTGTATTCAGTATGAACGTGTAAATGTACGAAATTTGCCATTTTAATCCATAAACCTTATTACGATTTCGTTCTGAACGTAAAGATATTCGGGTTTTATAGTAAGCTTATCACCCCTAATATCCACGAAAGATTTTACCGTATTGATTTTATTTTTATATTTTTCCAAAAAGTCGCAATTAAATTTAGCGTTAAAGTCGTTTATATCAATGCCGTCGGTCGTGCGAAGGGCAAGCATAATATACTCGAATTCTCTTTCGTCGCCTTCGATATTTTCGCTGAAAATCTCGGCAACTTTATTACGGAGTATGCAAGCGGTATATTCGTCTATCTTTTCTGTATTCGTAAACCGTCTTTCTTTAATAAACGACGACGCCGAAACGCCGAAACCTATATATTCGCCACGCTTCCAGTAGTTTAAGTTGTGTTTGGACCTAAACCCGTCCAAACAAAAATTCGAAATCTCGTAGCGGTTAAACCCTTTGGACGCCATATACGATACCGCATAGTCGTAAAGGGTGGCGACTTCGTCTTCACTCGGCAAATCGCCGTTTAGGTACTTTGAAAACATAGGCGTACCTTCTTCGGCTTTAAGTGCGTAAGCGGATATGTGTTTAACGCCCCCGCTTATCGCAAGGTCGATAGAGTTTTTAACGTCCGTTTCGGTTTGATTTTCAAGTCCCAACAAAATATCCGCACTTAAATTCTCGCCTTTTAGTAGTTCGGTGGCGGTCAAAAAATCATCGATAGTATGAATTCTGTTAAGCGAGCGGAGCATTTTATCGTCCGCCGATTGAAGTCCTATCGAAAAGCGGTTAAACCCCGCCTTTTTATACGCCCTGACTTTTTCCGCAGAGATAGTGCCGGGGTTTAACTCCAAAGTTATTTCGGCGTCGGGAGTAATGTTATAATATTTTTTGAGTTGATTTATTGCGCCGACGATAAATTTTTGGTCGACGAAAGACGGAGTACCGCCCCCGAAATACACGGTGTCGAAGACGTAATCTTTAAGGCTTTCCGCCCGTCCTTTAATCTCTTTATATAGGCAACCGAAATAGAGTTCGGCTTTTCCTATTTCCCTTGGGTACGACGCAAAATCACAATAGGTGCATTTGCTTTTACAAAAGGGGATATGTACGTAAATTCCACTCATATTATTTATCGCTACTGTCTATTTTCAAGATAGAAGTAAAGGCTTCGCTAGGCACTTCGACCGAGCCTAACTGACGCATTTTTTTCTTTCCTTCTTTTTGCTTTTCCAAAAGTTTTCTTTTTCTCGTAATATCTCCGCCGTAGCACTTGGCAAGGACGTCTTTTCTCATTGCTTTAACCGTTTCTCTTGCGATTATCTTACCGCCGACCGCCGCTTGTATAGGCACTTCGAAAAGTTGGCGGGGGATAACGTCTTTAAGTCTTTCGGCAAGCGCCCTGCCCCTTGCGTACGCCTTGTCCTTATGGACTATAACGGATAGTGCGTCGCATACTTCGCCGTTTAACATAATGTCGAGTTTTACGAGTTCGGACGGAGAGTACCCCGCCACTTCGTAATCGAAGGACGCATATCCACGGGTTCTCGATTTAAGCCCGTCGAAAAAGTCGAATATAATTTCGTTTAAGGGTAATTTATAGTTTAGTTTAACACGCTTCGAGTCGATATAACTCATATCGGTAAACACTCCACGCTTGTCTTGACAAAGTTCCATAATTGCGCCGACGTAATCGGGCGGAGTGTAAATGTTTGCGTTAATTATAGGTTCTTCGGTGCGTTCGATATACGAAACGTCGGGGAATTTACTCGGGTTATCGACGACCGCCATACTTCCGTCCGTTTTATAAACGTGATACGAAACCGACGGTGCGGTCGTTATAATGTCAAGGTCGAATTCTCTTTCTAATCTCTCTTGAATTATTTCCATGTGTAAAAGTCCCAAAAATCCGCATCTGAATCCGAATCCCAAAGCGTCGGAATTGTCGGGTTCAAACGTTAAGGACGCATCGTTGAGTTTTAATTTAAGCAGTGCTTCACGAAGGTCTTGAAAACGGCTACCGTCAAGCGGATACACGCCCGAGAAAACGACGGGTTGCACTTTCTTATATCCGGGGAGTGCTTCGGTTGCCGGACAATCTACTTTCGTTATCGTATCGCCGACGGCGATATCTTCTATACTTTTAATGCTTGCCGCAATATATCCGACTTCGCCCGACAAAAGTTCTTTTTTTGGAAGAAGTGCGGGATTAAACGTTCCGACTTCGGTTATTTCGAAAGTCTTATCGCCCGTAAAGGTCTTTATCTTATCACCGACCGTTGCTTTTCCGTCAACTATTCTGACGAAACAAATAACGCCCTTAAAGTTATCGTAATACGAGTCGAAAATAAGTGCTTTTAAGGGAGCGTCGTCGTCCCCTTCGGGTGCGGGAATAACCGATACTATTTGTTCCAAAACTTCGTCGATATTCGTACCGTTTTTAGCCGAGATGCGTGGAGCGGACGAGCCGTCCAACCCGATGACGTCTTCTATTTCCTTCGCCGTTCCTTCGACATCGGCGGACGCCAAATCGATTTTGTTTATAACGGGTAAAATTTCAAGGTTGTTATCAAGTGCCAAATAGCAGTTTGCAAGCGTTTGGGCTTCTATGCCTTGCGTTGCGTCAACTATTAAAAT
>JAZRYO010000161.1:0-7423 GCA_045600785.1 Christensenellaceae bacterium
AATTTTCAAGTACACACCTATTGACGATACCACCGCCTAATATTTCTATCCAGCCCGTACCTTTACAAAGTTTACAACCCTTTCCACCGCACTCGAAACAACTTACGTCAACTTCGACCGACGGTTCGGTAAACGGGAAGAACGACGGACGAAATCTCGTTTTAGCATCCGCAGAAAACATCTTTTTAACTAAAACGTCAAGCATACCTTGTAAGTCGCACATAGTAATATTTTTGTCGATGACGAGTCCTTCCATTTGATGAAACATAGGAGAGTGAGTCGCATCATCGTCCGCACGGTAAACTCTACCCGGTATTAAAACCTTGAACGGAGGCTTTAACGTTGTTAAACTTCTTATTTGCCCCGGCGAAGTGTGAGTCCGAAGCATAAAGTTTTCGTTTATATAAAACGTGTCTTGCTTATCTCTTGCAGGGTGTTCAAGCGGTGTGTTAAGTGCGGTAAAATTATGGAAATCGTCTTCAATCTCTCTCGTGTCCAAAACCCTAAAACCCATACCCGAAAAAATGCCGACAAGTTCGTTTTTAACAATGGATACCGGGTGCAAAGTGCCTTCGGTCGCACTCTTTGACGGCATAGTTATATCTATCTTCTCGTCTTCATAGCGTTTGTTCTTTTCTACTAAATTTATTTCTTCTTCTTTTTTAGAAAAAACTTCGGTCGCCCAGTCTTTAAGTCCGTTGATAATCTGTCCCGCTTTCGGACGGTCTTCTTTGGGGATATTGCCGAGTTCTTTCATAAGCGCAGGGATAATTCCCGCCTTATTAAGTAAATATTTAGATTTAAGTTCGAAGAGTTCTTTACTCGTTTTTATATCGACGATTAAAGTTTCTATCTCTTGCTTGATTTGACGAATTTTATCTTCCATTTTTTTGCCCTTTTGCGCTATTTAGCGTTAATTTAATAAAATTAAATTAAGTATAACAAAAACCCGACGCAATGTCAATCGTTTTAATTATAAAGCCGTGTCGACACCGACACGGCTTTATAAATCTTTATAGGGATTTTCCTTCCCTTCGTATATTATCGATATTATTTGTTTGGTTTTCTCTCGTGCTTTATCGTCATCGTAATCGACTTCGATTTTTTCGTACGATTTACTTCCCCCGTTTATTTCCAAAATTCCGTAAACGCACTTATCTTTATATAAAAAGTTGCCGAGTGTTCCGAAGTTTAGATAAAGTTTCCCGTCTATTTCGTGCATAGACCCCGTATGTTCGTGTCCGAATAAAAAAACGTCGCCGTCTATTCCGTCGAAAAGAGTTTGCACTTCGTTTTCCGACGGTAAATAAATCAAGTCCTTAAACCTACCACTACGGTTTTTCGGATAGTGCATGCAACATATTTTAACGCCGTCGTCTTCAATCACTTCAAAGTCTTTAAGTTTGCTTAAAAATTCTTTTGACGCTTTGGATAAAATCCTTTGTTGAAAGCGGAACATATCTACTCTCGGGTCGCCGTTTTTTACCGTATCCAAATCTAAAAGGACGAACATATCGTGATTACCTTTAACGAAAACGATGTCCTTTTGCCTACGCAACAGTTGAACGCATTCTTCGGGATAAACGCCGTTTCCGACTATATCCCCAAGGCAAATTATCTTGTCTATATTACGCCCTTTTATATCTTCGAAAAAGGCTTTTAATGCGTACAAGTTAGCGTGTACGTCGGTTATTACCGCATATCTCATATTTTTATTATACTAAATTTCTCGGCGTTTGTCTACCAAGTTGACAACTTAAATACATAGATATAGTTTGCTTTAATTATCAATTCTTTTATTCCGTAAATCGTCGAACCTAAAATTTCGCCGTTGTACTCGACCGTACCCCAAGCGGTGTTCGTATGTTCTTCGTCGTTTGAATATAAGCCCCAAAATTCGTTGTCGTCGCCGTTCGCCTTAACGCCGTTTATACTGACGATAAACGGCGACAATTCGTTTTCGTATTCGTAATCTATTTTGCCGTCCGATTTTAATTTGTTAAGATAATCCATAAGCGTAGTCGATTCGGTTATTTGCATATAGTTTTCGTCAACGGTAATAACTACCGTCTTACCGTCGTCAATCTCTACGGACTGCGTTTCTTTTTTCGGCGTAAAACAATATATACAAACTACGCAAATTATCGCAACTACTATTACCGCAAGCGAAATAAAAATCGCTTTCTTGTTTTTCATAATTTAACGACAGTTTCCGATTTGTCTTTTCTGACTTTTTCCCTTAAAGGGATATCCGAATATCCAAGTGCTATGACTTGACGGCAATTTTCATTGTCGCCCATACCTACCGCTTGTTTTAATTTGGGTAAGTTTATCCAACCTATAATACAACTTTCGACGCCCAAAGATTTTGCGGTCAACGTTAAATACGCAGTCATCTCTCCCACGTCGCATTCGGTAAATTTAGATTTTACGCCTTCGATTTCCGTTTCGACTTCCGATACGACGATAAACGCTTTTGCTTTTGATAAAAAGGCGTTTCTTCCGCCGTCTTGTAAAGCCGTGGCGACTTCTTTTAATTTGTTTTCACTTTTTGCAACGTAAAGTTTCCACGGTTGCATATTTCTTGCCGACGGACACATAAGCGACAAGTTTACTATTTTATCGACGGTATCTCCGTCTAAACTCTCGTCGTTAAAAGTTCTACACGCTTGACGTGATAAAACGAGTTTCTTAAATTCTTCGTAATTCATATTATCTCCATAAAAAAACCCTGCAAAAAGCAGGGTTTAAGTTTTTAGTCTCCGAAAAGAACTTTGTCGAATAAGAAAAGCCAAATCATATCGAGTATCCAACCGATAGTGACTGCTCCGACAAGCCAAACGATACCGAATACTAATGTTATTAAGTGTCCTTTGCAAACACCCTTAATAATACGGTAAATTGCCCATACAAAATCCAAAGCGGGCAACGCAAGTAAAATCTTAACAAGTTTTGGAAGCTTGTCAACCCATTTAATAATTCCCATGATAATCAACTCCTTTATTTATTATATTCATTATACTTTTCTTTAGTCAATGTGTCAATACCTTTTCTAAAATAATTTTAATAATTTTTCAGGACTGTCGCAAAAAATATTTGCACCCAATTTCTCTAACTCCGCTCTTTTTCTAAAACCCCATAAAACCGAAACGGTTTTCACGCCTGCGTTTTTGCCGGTTAGATAATCGACGTCGCTATCCCCTACCAAAACGACGTCTTCTTTTTTAACGCCTAATTTATCTATCGCATAAAAAATTACGTCTGGGAAAGGCTTCATTTTTATTCCGTCCGTTTGACCTATCTGCATATCTAATTTGATTTCAGAAAAAAACTTTTTGCAAACTTCGTCAACGCCTTGTTGCGGTTTATTCGATACTACGGCTATTTTATACCCTTTATCCTTTAACTTTGTCAAAACTTCCGTCATACCGTCGTAAACGCAAGTTTTCGGACTTCCGCAGTAGTTATATGTCTTATTATAAAAAGATAAAATCTCGTCGAAGTTTTCGGGCAAGGATTTAACCTTTATCGCCCTTTCGACGAGTTTTCTCGCACCGTTCCCGACAAACCTTTTCGTTTCTTCCACGGTTATAGCGTCGTATCCGAAATAAGATAACGTCTTGTTTAGACTTTCGAAAATATCTATCGACGTATCGGTAAGCGTACCGTCCAAGTCGAAGATTACGGCTTTTGGCATTTACATTCTCTCCGGAACTTCAATTCCCAAAAGTTTAAGCGAAGTTTTAAGTACCGTAAGCGTCGCTTTGGAAAGTGCCAAACGGAAGTTCTTGGTGTTCTCGTCTTCGCCTATAATTTTGCAGTCGAAATAAAATTTATTGTATATAGACGCAAGGTCAATTGCGTATCTCGTGATATAGAAAGGTTCTAACCTTTCGGACGCCGAAAGCAAAGTTTCTTCAAAGGTCGAAAGTTTACTTGCAAGCGCATACTCGTCGTCGTTGATATTTTCGACTTTATACTCGCCTATATCTCCGCCTTTACTTAATAGACTGTTTATTCTTGCCGACGTATATTGAACGTAAGGACCGGTCTCGCCGTCGAAGTTCAAAATCTTGTCGTAAGAAAATGCAATGTCTTTTATTTTACTGTTCGAAAGTGCGCCGAAAACGACCGCACCCGTTCCTATTTGACGGGCTATACGTTCTTTATCTTGCAAATTCGGGTTTTTGCTCTCGATTACTTCGAGTGCTTTTTCGTGGCATTTTTTCAAAACGTCTTCAAGTAAAACGACAGTTCCGTTTCTCGTACTCATAGCAACTTGGTTGCCGTTTTCATCGAGTAAACTTACCATGCCGTAAGCGACGTGTACAAGGTCTTTTGCCCACGGTTTTCCCATAAGTTCCAAAACCTTAAATATTTGCTTAAAGTGTAAGTTTTGTTGATATGCAACGACGTATAAACACTTGTCAAAATTATAATGTTCTTTACGGTATAATGCCGCCGCTAAATCACGGGTTGCGTAAAGTGATGCACCGTCCGAACGGAGTATTAAACAAGGGGGCATTCCATACTCTTCCAAATCGACTATTTTCGCACCGTCGCTCGTTTTCAGAAGTCCCTTCTCGTTTAGTTCGTCGATGACGGGTTGCATCTTGTCGTTATAAAAACTTTCACCCGCATAAGAATCGAAGGTAATGTCGAGTTCGTCGTAAATTTTGTTTACGTCTTTTAACGTTAAGTCCTTAAACCATTTGAAAAGTTCGTTGCACTCTTTATCCCCTTCTTCGATTAACTTAAAGTATCTTCTCGCTTCGTCGTCCATCGACGGATTTTTTTCGCTTTCTTTATGATATTCGACGTATAGCCTTGTGAGTTCTTTTATTCCGCCCTTTTCTACGTCGTCTTTATTTCCCCATTTTTTATATGCGTAAATAAGTTTTCCAAATTGCGTTCCGTAATCTCCAAGGTGATTTATTCCGACCGTTTCGTATCCTAAAAATTTGAAAAGACGGTAAAGCGCACCACCTATAACCGTGGTCGATAAATGACCTATATGGAAGGGTTTTGCAATATTTATTGACGAATAGTCTATACAAATAGTTTTACCGTTTCCTATCGTCGATTTACCGTAATTCTCGCCGAGAGATAAAATTTTATCTAACGTAGATTTGGTAAGACCTATTCTGTTTACCTTGAAATTTAAGTAGCCGTTTACCGAATCGCAAGAAGGAATAACGTCGTCTAATACGAAAACGTTTTTAAGTTCGTCGCTAATCATTACGGGAGATTTTCTCAAAATTTTCGAGAACTTGAAACAAGGCAAAGCGTAATCGCCCATATCACTCGTCGGCGGTACTTCTATCGCACTTATAATTTCTTCGGTCGAAAGACCTTCGATTTTAAGTTTTTCGGCAATGTAATTTTTATAGTCCATAATACACCTTAAATAAAGTTTTATTTATAAAGTTTATCATAAAACTGAAAATAACGCAAGAAACATTTGAATAAAAATAAATAATATTGTATAATAAACGGGAAATAAGATTTTAGGAGTAAAATATGAAACTCGGAGTTGTCGGACTTCCTAACGTCGGAAAGTCCACTCTTTTCAACGCAATAACTCACGCCGGTGCGCAAGCGGCGAATTTCCCTTTCTGCACTATTGAACCTAACGTCGGAGTCGTAGCCGTTCCCGACGAAAGACTTCCTAAACTTGCCGACCTTTACGGTTGTAAAAAAATCGTGCCTGCAACTATCGAATTCGTCGATATCGCAGGACTCGTTAAAGGTGCGTCGAAAGGTGAAGGACTCGGCAATAAATTTTTGTCGCATATCCGTGAAGTCGATGCTGTCGTGCACGTCGTCAGATGTTTCGAAGACGAAAACATAACCCACGTCGAAAACACTATCGACCCTATAAGAGATATAGGCATTATAAATCTCGAACTTATTTTAGCCGATATCGAAACGGTACAAAAAAGATACGACAAGGCTTTCGGTATGATTAAGTCGGGAGATAAAAAGTATAAAGTCGAATCTGACTTACTTAAAAAGGTCTTGGATAGACTTGAAGAAGAAAAACCCGTTCGTGGTATGGAACTTGACGAAGAAGAACAAAAGTACGTTGACGGACTTTTCCTGTTGACGTCAAAACCCGTAATATACGCCGCAAACGTTGCGGAAAGCGATATGGGAAAGCCCGACGAAGATATTCCGCTTGCAAAAAAGGTTATCGATTACGCAATACAAGAAGGTAGCGAAACACTCGTAATATCCGCACGTACCGAAGAAGAAATTTCAGAACTCTCGCCCGACGAAGCCGAACTTTTCTTAAACGATTTAGGACTTAAAGAAAGTGGACTTAACCGTCTTGTAAAGGCAAGTTATCGTCTTTTGGGACTTATAAGTTTCTTGACGGCAGGAGAACCCGAAACGAGAGCGTGGACGATTAAAAACGGTACGAAAGCACCGCAAGCCGCAGGAAAAATTCATACCGACTTCGAAAAGGGATTTATCCGTGCGGAGTGTATCGACTGGCAACTTCTTTTAGAGTGCGGAAATTACACGAAGGCAAAGGAACTTGGTAAAGTCCGTTCGGAAGGTAAAGACTACGTTATGAAAGACGGCGACGTCGTTTTGTTTAGATTTAACGTTTAATTTTATTTATTAGAAGGGCAATCGCCGACGGCGATTGCCCTTAAAAAATTGCCCGTTGCAAAAGCAACGGGCTTTTATTTTACTCCAAAGGTAAAAACTTTTCATATAATAATTGAACGAATTGACAACTTGTAAACGCAGAGAATTTTTGATATTTGTCCGATTTACGATTATCCGCATAGTCACAAACGCTTTTTGCTACGATGGGAATAGGCTTGGGACTTATTGCGTGTTCGGCGGAATACATTACCGCATACGATTCCATATCGAGTCCCGCCGTTTCATAATAACTGTGCCTTATTTGTTTGTTTAACACTTCTTTATTTGCAACGACAGTACTTCCGCTTGCCATTGGTCCTATGAATACGTGCGTTTCATTTTCCTTGGACTCTACGGCTTCTTTTAAGTAAGGCAAAATTTCAGGTCGTATGTTTACGACGGTGGGTCTTGGGATAAAACCTATTTTACCGAATTTGATATCCGCTTGTTCGGGACTTACGAATTTCCCTGCCGAGTAATTCCAAACGATATTAGCAAGCACAACGTCGCCGTATATTTGATTTTCGACGTTTTCCAAAACGACGCCCGCCGCAATCCCCGGCATAATCAAATATCTCGGCCTAAAATGGCGAATAAGTTTCATACACGTCGTAGCACAAGCAGTCATACCCATCTCGTCTTGTTTGGCACAAACGATACTATACTCCTTATTCTCACGCTTAAAGGTCGAAACGTAATAAATTTGTTCGTCTCCCGAAAATTTCTTTTTTTTCCAGTCGTGCATACGCATAACCGCTTCGTTTTC
>JAZRYO010000162.1:0-5361 GCA_045600785.1 Christensenellaceae bacterium
CGCCCTTAACTATCGACTCGTAAGTCTTAACTCTGCCGACGACGTCGTCCGACTTAACGGTCAATATCTCTTGAAGGATATGCGACGCACCGTAGGCTTCAAGCGCCCATACTTCCATTTCACCGAATCTTTGTCCGCCGAATTGCGCCTTTCCGCCAAGCGGTTGTTGGGTAACTACCGAGTACGGTCCTACCGAACGGGCGTGAATCTTATCGTCGACAAGGTGGTGAAGTTTTATCATATACATATATCCGACGGTTACTCTGTTTTCAAACGGTTCACCCGTTCTTCCGTCGTAAAGTTGTATCTTTCCGTCAACTTCGCCGTAAGGATTGACGAAGTGGTTGGTTTCCAAAAGTTCTTTAATATCCGCTTCCGACGCACCGTCGAATACGGGAGTTGCAATCTTCCAACCTAATTGTTTACAAACGAGTGATAAGTGTACTTCCAAAACCTGTCCGATGTTCATACGGGACGGAACGCCAAGCGGGTTAAGTACTATTTGAAGGGGTGTGCCGTCCGCAAGGAAAGGCATATCCGCTTCGGGTAATATTCTCGATATAACACCCTTATTTCCGTATCTACCCGCCATCTTATCGCCGACGGATATCTTTCTCTTTTGGGCAATATATACTCGTATAAGTTCGTTAACGCCGGGGGACAACTCGTCTTTGTTTGCTCTCGTGAACTTCTTGACGTCAACGACGATACCGCCTTCGCCGTGGGGTACACGCAAAGACGAATCTCTGACTTCTCTCGCCTTTTCACCGAATATCGCACGGAGTAATCTTTCTTCGGGGGTAAGTTCGGTTTCGCCCTTCGGGGTAACCTTTCCTACCAAAATATCTCCGCTCGTAACTTCCGCTCCTATTCTTACGATACCTTCTTCATCAAGGTCTTTAAGTGCGTCTTCGCCGACGTTAGGTATATCTCTCGTAATTTCTTCTTGTCCGAGTTTGGTTTCTCTGCACTCTATTTCGTGTTCTTCTATATGGATAGAAGTGAACACGTCGTTTTGTACGAGTTTTTCGGAAAGAAGTATAGCGTCTTCGTAGTTGTATCCTTCCCAAGTCATAAAGCCTATGAGTATATTTCTACCGAGTGCAAGTTCGCCGTCGCAAGTTGCAGGACCGTCGGCAAGTATCATACCCTTAAATACCTTATCGCCCGACTTAACGATGGGCTTTTGGTTAAGGCAAGTACCTTGGTTGGAACGTTCGAATTTCTTTAACGTATAAACTCTGTCGTATCCCAAAGTCGTGCCGTCGTCTTCGTTTACTACTATTTGAGTAGCGTCGCAAGACTTGACTACACCGTCGTTTTTAGCGATTACCATAACGCCCGAATCGTATGCGATTTTGGCTTCGATACCCGTTCCGACGATAGGTGTTTCGGGTTTTAACAAAGGAACCGCTTGACGTTGCATGTTAGAACCCATAAGCGCACGGTTCGTATCGCAGTTTTCAAGGAAAGGAATAAGCGAAGTCGCAACCGAAACGAGTTGCTTGGGGCTTACGTCCATATAATCTATTCTGTCTTTGGGAAGTTGGGTTATCTCGTCTTTATTTCTACAAGATACACGGTCGTTTACGAAACGTCCGTCTTCGTCCAAAGGTTCGTTCGCTTGCGCAACGACGAAAGCGTCTTCTTCGTCGGCAGTCAAATAATCGACGTGGTCGGTAACTATTCCCGTTTCCTTATCGACTTTTCTGTATGCCGACTCGATAAATCCGTATTCGTTTACTTTGGCGTATGCGGAAAGCGAAGTGATAAGTCCTATGTTTTGACCTTCGGGGGTTTCGATAGGACACATTCTTCCGTAGTGAGTATAGTGAACGTCTCTGACTTCGAAAGTTGCCCTTTCTCTGTTAAGACCGCCCGGTCCTAACGCAGATAACTTTCTCTTGTGAGTAAGTTCTGCTATCGGGTTGGTTTGGTCCATAAATTGAGAAAGTTGGGACGCACCGAAGAATTCTTTTATCGCACTCGATACGGGACGGGGATTGACGAGTCCCAAAGGAGTCACTTCCTTGGGGTCGGTCGTCGACATTCTCTCTTTTATTACCCTTTCAAGTCTTGCGATACCTATTCTGAATTGATTTTGTAAAAGTTCGCCTACCGACCTTACTCTTCTGTTGCCCAAGTGGTCGATGTTATCTACCGAACCTATATCGAAGTTTAAGTCCGCATTAAGCGAAGTCGTTGCGACGATATCGTCGGTAGTTATATGCTTATGATTTAATTTGTCGATTAAAGGCTTAATATTCTTCTTTTGTTCAGCCGAAAGTTTTTCGGGAATATTTCCGCCTTCCAAAATATCGAAAAACGACCTGCACGCAAAGACGAAACGACGACGGAGTTCTCTTCTCTTTTCGGCGTTCTTCTTGTCTTCGGGCTTTAATTCTTCGCCTTCTTGAAGTACGGTTTCTTCCATAAAGTATATATCGTTAATTTCGTCGATATATTTTTCGGCAACCTCTTCTACGGTAGATTCCAAACAAGCGTCCGCAATCTTCTTGGCAAACTTGAAGTTGGGATAATGTATCGTTTCGATAAGTCCGAACGGTTTGGCGTCAACGCCTGCGACTGCCTTAAAGTCAACGGCGTTGTTTGCGATAATCTTGTGCTTGCTACCGTCGGCAACTTTAACGTAAACTTCGTTGATACCGCTGTTTTGGATGAGTTTAGCCTGTTCTTTCGTAATGACTTCGCCCGCTTTTACCAAAATTTCGCCGTCTTCGTTTACGATATTTTCGTATGCGACGCAACCGGGTAATCTAACGCCCATATTAAGACGTTTATTGAACTTATATCTGCCGACTTTCGCACAGTCGTATCTTCTCGGATCGAAGAATAAATTGCGAAGATGTTGACGGACTGCATCTTTGGTCGGAACCTCGCCGGGACGAAGACGTCTGTATAATTCGAATAAACTTTCTTCTTCGTTTTTAGCACCGTCTTTGGATAAAGTCGCTAAAATCATCGGGTCGTTATCGAAAACTTCTATGAGTTTTTCGTCCGTTCCGAGTCCCAACGCTCTTAAAAGTACGGTTGCCGAAAGTTTACGGGTTCTATCAACTTTAACCCATAACAAACCTTCGGCGTCTTGTTCGTATTCAAGCCAAGCGCCACGGTTAGGTATAACCGTCGTATTAAACATTTTTCTTCCCGTTTTTGAGAATTCGAACCCGTTGTAAACACCGGGCGAACGGACGAGTTGGGATACGACGACTCTCTCCGCTCCGTTTATGATAAACGAACCGTTGTCGGTCATCTTGGGAAGGTCTCCCATAAAGACTTCTTTATCAATAATTTCGTCGGTGACTTTATTGACGAGTCTTACTTTAACTTGCAAGGGGGTTGCATAGGTGGCATCTCTGTCCCTACACTCTTTCTCGCTGTACTTGGGGGTATCGAGTAAGGTATGGTCAAGGAAATAAAGTTCAAAACGGTCAGAATAGTCCGTTATAGGGGAAAAATCCTCGAAAACTTCCGAAATACCTTCTTCGATAAACTGGTCGTAAGAGTCCCTTTGAATCTCTATAAGATAAGGAATAGGTTGTACTTCCTTAATCTTCGAGAAAGTTCTTCTTTCGACGTTTCCGAATTTCTGAATCGGTAAATTGCGCATTTTAGCACTCCTTCTTGTTTTTGCTTGAAAACCTTGATTTAATTCCCTGAAAGTTGTATAATAACTTTGTAAGGAGCGTTTTTCCCTTATTTTATCGGAAATTTTCCCCCGCCGAACTGATTGAAAATCTGAACTTTGGCATTCTTATTTTCCGAAAAAATTCGAAAATTACGCTATTATAGGATTATAGCATTTTACTATTTTATATCAAACGGTTTTTATTGTCAACTGTTTTTATGTAAAATAATAAATCTTTTTGTCGAAAGGTGATAAAATGAGAATAGATAAATTTTTGAAAGTTTCGAGAATATTGAAACGCCGTTCGGTAGCGAGAGAGGCCGCAGAAAAAGGGCGTGTTTTCGTCGGCGGGCGTGAAGTCAAACCCTCCTACCGTCTTAAAATAGGCGACGAAGTGGAAATTAAGTTCGGGACGGGCGTCTTGAAGTTCAAAGTTTTGGACTTAAAAGAAACGGTTAAAAAGGAAGAAGTGTCTTCCCTTTATCAAATTATAGAATAAGGATAAAAAAATGGTAAGCGTTATTATAACTTGTGCGGGAAAGGGGCTTCGTGCCGGTTTTTCCTATAATAAACTTTTGAAAAAATTAGACGGCATAACGCCGTTTGAAAAATGTTTGTCCGCATTTTCCGTTTTTGAAGAAATAAACCAAATAATTATTACGACTTCCGAAAGCGACCGAGAAGAATTTACTGCCCTTGCCCGTAAATTAGGGGTAAACGTCGAATTCGTTATCGGCGGAAGCACCCGTGCCGAATCGGTTAAAAACGGTCTTTCTTTCGTTAAAAACCCCGTCGTGCTTATTCACGACGGCGCAAGACCTTTCGTTTCTCACGAGATTATCTCGTCGGTTATATCTTCGGTTGAAAAGTACGGCGACGGCGTTTGCGCTATCCCGTCTTGCGATACCTTGGCAAAGTGTGAAAACGGAATTATAACTTCGTCGTTTAGAAAGGACTGCTATCAGGTTCAAACCCCGCAAGGTTTCAAAACCGAACTTATCGTAAAAGCCTATGAAAACGCAAAGGATATAAATTCGTTTACCGACGACAGCGGAATTTTTATCAACGAGTACGGCAAATGCCATTTGGTAAACGGCGACGTTAAAAATAAAAAACTGACCTTTAAGGAAGACTTTTGCGTCGGAAAAAATCTCGTCGTCGGAACGGGGTTTGATTTACACGTTTTAGTCGAAGACCGAAAACTTATTTTAGGCGGTATCGAAATACCGCACGACAAAGGTCTTTTGGGACACAGCGACGCCGACGTTTTAACTCACGCAATTATGGACGCAATGCTATCGGGCGCAAGTTTAGGCGATATAGGAAGGCACTTCCCCGATACCGATATGAAGTATAAAGACATATCGAGTATGTTCCTTTTGGAAGAAGTCAAAAAACTGCTTATAAAAAGCGGTTACGAAGTAGTAAACGTCAGCGCAGTTATTATGGCGCAAAAACCCAAACTCGCAAAATTCGTTGAAACGATTAAGCATAATCTTGCAACCGCACTTTGTTTAGACGACGACAAGGTCGGAATTACTTGTACCACCTTGGAAGGAATAGGAACGGTCGGACGTGAAGAAGGCATTGCCGTTCAATCGTATTGTTTATTAAATAAGGCCCTAAAAGATTAGTTTTAGGGCTTTTCGTTTGACAAAGAATACGGGCTGTGATATTATAAAACAAGTTTTATAATTTTAAGTCGGAGGCCA
>JAZRYO010000163.1:0-4323 GCA_045600785.1 Christensenellaceae bacterium
TTAAACGGCGTGTTTTTTAAGGACTTAAAACTTAAAGACCCCGATATATATTTGGATGCCGTAGGCGAAACGCTTGGCGATACGATGGGAAATATCATTTCTTCGTCGTATAACCTAATGGCGACAATTCGTCCCGATGCCGTTTTGGTGCTTGGCGACACTAATTCTTGTTTGTCCGTAATCGGTGCAAAGCGTCTTCATATTCCGATTTTCCATATGGAAGCGGGCAATAGATGTAAAGACGAGTGTTTGCCGGAAGAAACGAACCGTAGAATAGTCGATATTATTTCCGACGTAAATTTGGCTTATTCCGAACACGCAAGGAGATATCTTGCCGACGCAGGGCTTCCGAAAGAAAGGACTTACGTTACGGGTAGTCCTATGGCTGAAGTTTTAAGAAACAACTTAAAAGAAATCGAAAGTAGTGATATACATAAGCGTTTAGGACTTCAAAAGGGCAAGTATATTTTGCTTTCGGCACATAGAGAAGAAAATATTGATACCGAAAAGAACTTTTTGTCCCTTTTTGGTGCTATTAACAAAATGGCGGAGAAGTATGATATGCCTATTTTGTATAGTTGCCACCCACGTTCAAAAAAGAGATTAGAATCAAGCGGTTTTTTACTCGATAAAAGGGTAATTGCCCACGAACCTTTGGGATTTCACGATTATAATTGTTTGCAAATGAACGCATTTGCCGTCGTTTCTGACAGTGGAACGTTGCCGGAAGAAAGTTCGTTCTTCACAAGTGTAGGAAAATCTTTCCCCGCAGTTTGTATAAGGACGAGTACGGAACGTCCCGAAGCACTTGATAAAGCGTGTTTTATTTTAGCGGGCATAGACGAAAAGTCTTTGCTTCAAGCGGTTGATACTGCCGTTGAATTAAACAAAAATAATGAGTACGGTATTCCCGTTTCGGATTATACCGACGAAAACGTTTCGACAAAAGTCGTAAAGATTATTCAATCTTATACGGGCATTGTCAATAAAATGGTTTGGCGTAAAGACTAATGGATAATACAGAGAAGTTTTTCGTCGAGTGCGTAAAGGCTGCCTTAAATGAGCAAAGGATAGCAGTCGTTCCCGACGAAATAGACTATAAAAAACTGTATATTTTATCTACGACTCACTCGGTTAGCGTAATGGTTTTCAATTCGCTGACCGACGTTTTTTCTTGTCTTCCAAAAGGTTTTCAAGAAAGTCTTGAAAATGCGGTTAAAAGGCACGTCGTAAAGGATATTCAAAGCACGGCTGACGCAAAAAAGGTTATTACTGCGTTTGAAGAAAACGACGTAAAATTTATGCCACTTAAAGGTTATCACTTAAAAAATCTTTATCCGTCTCCGGATTATAGATACACGTCCGATTTTGATATTTTAATTGATAAAAAAGAATTAAATAAAATCCGTGGTTTATATGAAAAATTAGGACTAAAAGTCGAACGTTTCGACGAACATCACGACATCGTTTACTTTGAAAACACGAAAACTATTTTCGAATTACACAAGATGCTTTTCGTTGGAAAACTCGACGAGTATTTTAAGGTGGGATTTGAAAAGGCACACTTAAAGTCGGGCTATAAGTCGTTTTACGAGTTGAATCCCGAAGATTTTTATATGACGTTGCTTGGGCACTCCGCTTATCACTTTGCGCACTCGGGCGGTGTCGGAATAAGGCACTTGACGGATATTTTCGTTTATAAAAAAACTTATAAATTAGACTATGAGTATTTAGATTGCGAATTAAAAAAGAGTGGTCTATATGAGTTTAAGAACGAGTTTGAAAATCTCGTTGACGTTCTGTTTAACGGAAAAGAATCGGACGAGTTTACGGATAACCTGATAAGCCACGTTTTGTCGTCAAGCGTACTTGCAAACGAAGAAAAAAAGAACGCCGGCGACGTTGCGTCGTACGGCGAAAAGGGTAAAATGCAAGCACTATTTAGACTTGTATTTCCCAAAAAAGAGAATATGCAATTTACTTATCCCGTCTTAAAAAAATGCGGTGTGTTATTGCCTTTGTTTTACGTAGTTCGATGGTTTAGAGTAATTTTCAAAACACCGGACAGTTTGACGAGAATAAAAGCCGTATCTTCGGTTGACGAAAAAGAAACGGAAAATATGAAGGAAATAAAGAATAGATTAAATATCAATAAAATATAAAATCTCGTGGATTATCCACGAGATTTTGATTTATTATAAATTATTGTAAACGTAATCGTAAGTGCGATTAAAAAAAGCCAAATTACAGCGATAAACGGAACGATGCCCGTAAAAATGTCGCCTATAAGTTTAATCATAATACCACGAGAAAACGTCCAGTTCCCGTTTGGAAAGAAGATATTGTGGAAAGTGGTAAACGCTTGGTCGAAGTTAATAAGACAAACGACTCCGACGGTCAATAGTAAAACAAGACAAACGGCAAGAGTAAAAAACGGAATTTTTTTCATATTGTCTTTCGTTAGATCTTTGTTTTTGACAAACAAAAAGATTCCGACGATAATGATTAAAACCGACGCTAAAACGATTAAAAGCCCTTTGCCGAAAACGACTTTGACTTCCGCCATATGCTTATATTCGTTTTCTACCCCATAAGGCGTATTTTGGTCGGTTTCCAAAAACAGTTCCAGACGTTTGCCGTCTATCGTGGGGTTTAAGTCCTTTTCTAAATATAAGCAATATTTAACGGTGTGAATCATTAAAGATACGAGTTCTTCGTCGGATAAGTTTTCGATGTATTTTTTTTCTTCGTCGCCCAAATATTTCGCTTGTGTTTGCACCTTATATAAGGTATTGTTTTTTTGGAATTCTTTTTTGTAAAACGCCTTTGAGGTAGACGGAATTAAAATTGCCAAAAACCCGAAGACCAAAAATAAGGCAACGAAAAATATCGCCGTATATATTCGTAAAACAGTTTTTTTCATACGGAAAGTATAATATAAAACTTAACCCTTGTCAAGCGCTGGGGATTTATCTTTATACGTTTTTTGCTTGTTATTTTTATCTTTTGGTGGTATTATAATAATAAAGAAAAATTTAGAGGCATAAGGCTTATGGATAATTTGGATAAAGTATTAGAAAATTTTTTAATCGAAGGAAAAGTTAAAAGCGTAGAGCCGTACGGCGCAGGGCATATTAACGTTACCTATCTCGTTACGACGGATAAAAAAAGATATATTTTACAAAAGATGAATACAAGCGTTTTCCCCGATAGCGACGGACTTATGCAAAACATCGTCGGTGTTACGAATTACTTGAAAGAAAAGAGAGTAGAAACGTTAAGCGTAATAAATACGATTGATGGGAAACCGTATCTAAAAGGTGAAAACTCGTATAGGGTTTACGATTTTATAGAAAATACGATAACCTATCAAACTGCACCGAGCGTTGAAGTTTTCAAGGCTTCGGGAAAAGCTTTCGGCGAATTTCAAAACTATTTGGCGGGATATGACGCAAGCAAACTAACCGAACCTATAAAACACTTTCACGACACTCCTAAAAGATACCGTGATTTTTTAAGGGCGCTTGATAAAGATATTTTAGATAGGGCAAAAACGTGTAAGGAAGAAATAGACTTCGTTATAAGCCACGATAAGACTTATTCGACTATTGTCGACGACCTTGCCTCCAAAAGACTTCCCCTTCGTGTTACGCACAACGATACTAAACTCAACAATATTTTAATGGACGAAAAGACGGGAACTGCAAGGGCGGTTATAGACCTTGATACGATAATGCCGGGGAGTATGCTTTACGACTTCGGTGATTCGATAAGATTTGGGGCAAGTACGGCAAAAGAAGACGAAACGGATTTAAGTAAAGTTCATTTTTCGTTAGACCTTTTCAAAAGTTATTCCGAAGGCTACATAGGTGCGGTTAAAGGAAGTATTACGGATAGAGAACTTACTTTAATGCCGTATAGTGCATATTTAATGACGATTGAGTGCGGTATGAGATTTTTAACGGACTATTTGTCGGGCGATACTTATTTTGCAACTAAATATCCCGAACACAATTTAGTAAGGTCGAGAACGCAATTCCGTTTGGCAAAAGAGATGGAAGAAAATTTCGATAAAATGCTTGAAATAGTCAAAAACGTATAATTTTAACGGGGCAAACGCCAGACGGCGTTTGCCCCTTAATTTTAGAAATAGTTTTTATATGATAATTTAAGTTGGCTTTTAGGAAATAATTTTTTGAAAAGTTCTAAAAAATAATCGTCGGTCATACTTGCTATATAGTCGATTACTATTTGGTTTTTCTCCGTCTTTTCGTACGGCAAAAGGCGTTTATAATAAAACGAATTTATATAATCGATATGTTG
>JAZRYO010000164.1:0-6890 GCA_045600785.1 Christensenellaceae bacterium
CACGGTGTGTTGTTTGTCGGAGAAGGGCGCACAGGCGCCGAGTCCAACTATTCCCACCATTTTTTTGTAAAAAAATTGTATAATTGGACGAGAGTGGGGAGACACGGCCAAAGGTCGTGGTCGGAAGACCAAAGTTTTGGAGTGTTAAAATTTAAGTTTTTGTTTAATTAAAAAGGACGACTAAATTAGTCGTCCTTTTTAATTGATTAGCGTTTAATCAATGCTCGTCGCCCATAACGAGTCTTCCGTTTGTGATACACGGAGAGATTATGAGCCAAAGCGCAGAGAGTGCGACGAGTGTATAGATTACGATAGAACCTACCGTTCTTGCACCGCCGAATACCCAACCGACGAGATTAAATCCGAAAAATCCGAAAAGTCCCCAGTTTAATGCGCCGACAATGACGAGTATATACGCAATTACGTTTGCAATCTTCATTATCTTAAGTCCTCCTATTTGAAGTTTGTACAAAAAAGGTGGATTTTATTCAAAAAAGATGATTTTAATATCGAAAATCATCTTTTGAAAATTTCTATTTCTTCATTTGTCAGATAAGCCCATTGACCTTCTTGAAGGTCGCCAAGCGTAATTTTTGAAAATGAAACTCTTTTCAATTCTACAATTCTATTATTTAATGCACCGAAAATTCGTTTAATTTCATGATATTTGCCTTCCGATAAGGTGATATATCCTGAAAAATCGTCAATTCTTTGAATTTTAGCGGGTTTCGTCGTGTATCCGTCTTTTAAGTTTACGCCATTTTCTATAACGCATACGTCATCGTCCGAAAAAGTGTCAGCAGTTTGAAAATAGTATTTTTTTTCAACGTGTTTTTTCGGCGATAGATTATTATGACAAGATTTGCCGTCGTTAGTTAAAATAATAAGTCCCGTAGTGTCCTTATCTAATCTTCCGCAAGGAAAAAGACCACGAGATTTATATTCACTCGGCAATAAATCGATAACCGTTTTACAAGTACTATCGTCGCTTGCACTAATTACGCCTTTCGGTTTATTTAGTTTTATATAAATAAATTCCGAATAATTTATTTTTTCGCCGTTAAAAAGTATTTCGTCCTTATTTTCGTCTATTTTTACATCGCCCTTTTTAACTGTTTCGCCGTTAAGAGTTATTTTGCCTTTTTTAATTTCGGCGGATATTTGTGAACGGGAAAGAGAAGTGGACGAAGATAAAAATTTATCAATTCTCATTATTTTTGAAGGAAGAAAAACCCGAAGGTATTAGGTCCGCAATGGCAAGAAACGGCAGAACCTGCGTCGCCGATAATTATGTTTTCAAATATACCTTTCGATTTGATATAATCAATTAAACGGTTCTTAAATTCCTTATCTAATACTGTATTAGTAATAAATAAGTATTTCGTATCGGCAATATTTTCCTTTTTTAATTTAGTGTCTATATACTTTTTAAGACAGATTTCATAATTTCCACGGTATCTGTCGGCAAGCGTCATTTTACCGTCTTTAATTATTATTTCGGGGCGTAAGCGGAGAAGATTAGCGCCGAGAAGTTGAAGCGAAGTACATCTTCCGCCTTTTTGTAAAAATTCAAGCGATTCGATAACGAAACTTCCGTTTATTTTATCCCTTGTGTTTTCAATAAATTTAATACATTCATCGACGTCGTCAAACGATTGTTCGGCGGTTAAAACCGCAAGCATGCCTGAACCTGTCGATATGTTTTTGGTATCAACGACGTAAACGCTTTCTAATTCTTTTGACGCAATACATGCGTTTTGGTAGCAACTCGACATTTCCGAACTTTTTGCGAAGTGAACGATTACGCTATTTTCGTCAATATATTTTTTGAAGAAATTAACGTAATCTTCGGGTGTCGCCGCTGCCGTTTTAGGTAATTTTCCATTTTTTTTGTAATAGTCGAATAATTCGACGCAAGTAATATCGGGGTAATCGTCGTATTCCGTTTCCCCTAAAATTACATAACTCGGTACGACCTTGAAATCATATTTTTCAATGATTTCTTGCGGAAGGTCGAAAGTGCTGTCTGCCGTAAAAACAATTTTTTTCATTTTTTCTCTCCATTGAATACAAACAAATCAATTTTTTCTTATTTTATTTAATATAAATTCAGCATAAATTTTTGCAACGTTAATATTTGTCGTCTTTTCGAAACCTTTGAAAAAGGCGTTTGAGTTTACTTCGCATAAAAGATATTCGTTATCACCTATTAAAAAGTCTAAACCCGCATAGTCGAGATTAAGTATTTTTGTAATTTTAACTGCCGTGTCTTCTAAACTTTTCGGTATCTTAATTTGTTCGCCCCTTCCCCCTATCGATAGGTTTGAACGAAAACCGTGATTAGCGTTTCTTTGTATTGCCCCGACGACTTTTCCACCGATAACGATAATTCTTATATCTTTACCGTAAGACGTGGGTACGAACTTTTGAAAAAGGTGGGGAAGTGTTTTATATTTTTTATACGTCTTAACAAATTCCCGTCTGTTTTTAATTAGAAAAACACCTTTCCCAAGCGAACCGTACGATAACTTGAATATGAAAGGATATCCTAATTTTTTCTCGATACTTTCATAATACGAAGTCGGTATTTCTTGCTTTTTATCATATACCATTAAGCCGGCAATAGTTGTCGGCATCTTTATATTATTATCCGCCGTTTCGATAAGCGTCAACATTTTATCGTCGCACACTTCGATTTGATTATAGCCGTTAAACAACTTATAGCCTGATTTTTCAAGCATTTTAAGGGTGTATTTATCTTTATCGAAGTAAACGCAAAAATCGTATTTTTCAAGCGATGATTTTATTTTACCGTTTTCGAGAGTAAACCCTAAACCGTCGTTTTTTAAGATATCGGTTTCAACTCCTAATTTTTCGAATTCTTCTTTTAACCTTTTGGGCTGATAGTTAGATTCTTCGAAATCTTGATATACGTTTTTGATTATTAAGCCTTTCATAACCCCTCGAAAATAAGGTAAATTTTTCTATAAGTAAAAACTTTTTTTAAGTAGTTTTCCGTTTCTTTATAATCGGTTTTTTGAAGTTCACCGTCGTCATCAAGCCACGATTTGACAACGCCTTCCCCTGCGTTATACGACGCAACGACTGCTTTTTCGTCTTTGAATTTCGTTTTTAGATACGACAGATATTTAACTCCGTATTTTACGTTCGTTTCGGGAAGTGTTAGGTCGAAAGTTTCTCCGCCGAAAAATTCGTTTGAAATAAACTCGGCAGTCGACGGAATTATTTGCATAAGTCCGACCGCACCTTTATTCGACACTTTGTTTTTATTAAAACCGCTTTCGGTTTTTATTATCGCTTTTACGAGTTCTTCTTCTACGCCGAACATAGTGCAGTAATATTCTATCTCTTTTCCGTATTTGGTCGGAAACATAAAAAACAATAGCGTTAGCGGAAGATATATCCCCAAAATTATTGCGCAAATTAAATTTTTAATTCTTTTCGAAAATTTTACAAGCATCTAATACCTTTTTATATAGAGTAGGCAAATCGCCGTCGTTATATACGGTTATAGTATGCTCGTTATTTTCAATTTTGTCGTAATCGTATTGATTTAATATTATTTTTTCTATTTCGTCTATCGTCTTTCCGTCTCTTTGCGACGCTGTGTCAATTCTCGTTTTTTTATCACGAAGTAAGACGATAGTACCGTCGAAACGGTCTTGAAAATTGCCCTCGAAAAGTAGCGGAATTTCTAAAATCGCCGTTTTTTCTTGTGATAAGGCAAGAGAAATCATTTTGTCAACGATAAGCGGGTTAGTTAATCTTCTAATAACTTCCAATTTTTTCCTATCATTAAAAATTATAGACGAAACTTTCTTCTTGTCAAGAGAAATTTTATTTTCTTTGAAAATAGGTTGAATATACAAGGCGTTTGATATGGTACAAACGAAATCGGCGTTTTCTAATTCTTTTTTGTAAACTTCGTCGGCAGACAATACAAAATACCCGTTATTTTTCAAATATTCAAGGACGGTCGATTTACCGCTTGCAATTCCACCCGTTAATGCTAAAATTTTTTTCATTTTGCGTCAAACCAACGTGCACCACACTCCGTCTCAACTGTTAGTGGAACGGATAAACTGACGGCGTTTTGCATTTCCTCTATCAATATCGTTTTAACTTTTTCGACTTCATTATCCGGCGTATCGACGATAAGTTCGTCGTGTACTTGCAAAATAAGTTTTGCCTTCAAGCCTTCTTTTTTAATTCTGTTGTAAACGTTAATCATAGCGATTTTAATTATATCGGCAGCCGTGCCTTGTAGTGGCATATTCATTGCCGCCCGTTCGTTAAACGAACGCAAATTGAAGTTTGAAGAATTTATATCTCTAAAATAACGTCTTCTGTTAAATAGCGTGGTAGAGTATCCGTTTTCGTGTGCAAACTTAACGTTTTCGTCCATATATTCTTTAACACTCGGATACATTTCGAAATAGGTCTTTATATAATCGCTTGCTTGTTTTGGGGAGATTTTAAGTTGTTCGGATAAACCGTAATTCGATATACCGTAAATAATTCCGAAATTAACCGCCTTTGCACTTCGACGCATATCGCTATCCACGTCTTTTAAGTCAACCTTAAATACCTGCGATGCGGTTAACGAGTGAATATCCCCACCGTGCAAAAACGCATCGATAAGCGGTTGACATTTTGAAAAGTGGGCAAGTAGTCGAAGTTCTATTTGAGAGTAGTCCGCACCGACGAGTTTGCCGTTAACAAAAGACGATACGAAAAGTTTTCTGATTTCTTTGCCTTCTTGTTCTCTTACGGGTATGTTCTGTAAGTTCGGTTCTTTTGACGAAAGTCGCCCCGTCGTCGTTAACGTTTGGTTAAAGCAAGTGTGTATAAGCCCCGTTTTTTTATCGACGACACTCTTAAACCCTTTAACGTAGGTAGAGTTTAATTTTTGTATTTGTCTATATTTGAGAATTAGCGGAACGATAGGGTGAGCGTCTGAAAGTTTTTCCAAAATTTCCGCACTCGTCGATAGACCGCTTTTGTTTTTCTTTCCCGCTTGAAGACCTAATTTATCAAACAAAACGGTGGAGAGTTGTTTTGGACTGTTAATATTAAATTCTTCGCCTGCCGTTTCGTAAATTTGTTTTAACAGTACCGATAGTTGACTGTTGTAGCCCTTTTCCATTTCGTCAAGCGTTTGAATATCTATTTTGAAGCCGTTCTTTTCCATATCGAATAAAACGTCGGACAAGGGAAGTTCAACGTCTTTATAGAGTTTTTCGGCGTGATATTCTTCTATCTTTTTTTCAAGTGATAAATGTGCTTGATATAAAGAGTAAGCGGGGCAGTTTTCGGGCAAAGAAAAATCAAAACAAATATCTTCGACCGTTTCTTCTTTTCCCGACGGATTAACGACGTATTTTTCAATCGAAACGTCATCGACTTCGGTGGAAAATTCGTATCCTAAACTATCGAGAAACTTTTTGAGTTCTTTCTTTGAATAAACTACTAATTTTTCGGAGTAGTTAAAAAGCGGAGACACTATTTTCAATGCGGAATTTACGTCAAAACCAAGGTCTAAAAGATTTTCTCTGACCTTTAATTCGTATTCTTTATTTCCGTCGTAAAAATTGACTGATTTACCTATATATAGCGATTTGACGCTTATGCCGTCAAGAGAAAAGTTTTCACTGTTTATTACTAATTTTTCGGGCGACTTCGTGTCGGTAGATAAATGTTTTGCGTCTTCGGTAAATAAATCGTCTTTAAGTAAAGACTTAAATTCAAGTAAGGTAAAAAGTTTTTTCGTTTCGGCAGGAAAAGGAAAGTAAAATTCGGCGTCTTTAAGCGTTATAGGAATATCGACAGTCGTATCGATAGTCGCAAGGGTTTTAGATAGGTATGCGACGTCTTTTCCGTTTTCGATTTTTTCTTTTAATTTTCCCGTAAGTTGGTCGGTATGAGAGAATAAGTTGTCAATATTTTCGTACCTTTGCAAAAGGTCCACCGCAGTTTTTTCACCGATACCGCTAATGCCGGGGATATTGTCGGAACTGTCGCCCATAAGTGCTTTTTTCTCGATTACCTGATAGGGTAATATCCCTGTTTTTTCTTTGAAATTTTTATTATTATATACGTCGAGTTCGGATATTCCTTTTAACGTGAAATATACCGAAGTGGTATCGTCAACCAACTGAAAACTGTCTTTATCACCGGTTATTATTACCGTTTCTTTTTGAAATTTTTTGGAAAGCGCACCTATTATGTCGTCTGCTTCGATTCCCGCTTGTTCGTATCTGCATACGTTCATAGAATCTAAAACTTTCTTCAAAAGGTCGATTTGCGGAGGAAGTTCTTCGGGCATAGGTCTTCTCGTTCCTTTATAATCGGAAAACATTTTGTGTCGAAAAGTAGGTTCGTGCCTATCGAAAGCGACTACAACGTATTTGGGTTTTATGTCGTTAATGATTTTGATATACATTTTGACAAAACCGAAAACGGCGTTAGTATATACGCCGTCTTTCGTTGAAAATGGTTGTGTTGCGTAAAACGCACGGTTTATTAAACTGTTTCCGTCGATTAAAACGAGTTTGTCCATAATTTTTTTATTTTGCAAAGTAAAATCCTTGATTTATTTTTTTTATTATGCTAATATAATGAAGCAACTTAAAAATATTATTGCACATTTGCTAAAAAAAATCAAGTAAAAGGCAATATAAAGTGCAAGTTGCCGCTGTGGTGGAATTGGCAGACGCGCGGGACTCAAAATCCCGTGGTAGCGATACCGTATCGGTTCGACCCCGATCAGCGGCACCATAAAAAACACGGCGTGTATAACGCCGTTTTTTTTTATGCTGATCGGGGGAGAACCGAAGGTTCGTCAATGTTTGCGAAGCAAATATTTTTGC